>NZ_JBFAHW010000027.1:0-113738 GCF_040654355.1 Streptomyces sp. NPDC050704
GATATCCCAGAGCGGCGATCGGATATCCCGTCGCGGCACCGACCCCACCACCCACCACCCCAGGGGCGCGAGGAACTGCGCGACCAGCCCCCACCGAACCCGCAGACAAACAACCGCTCACACCTCCAGCACCAACCGCTCTCCCTCCGGCGCACGCGAGACGCAGGGCAGCATGGCGCCGCCCGCACGTTCAGCGGCGGTGAGCCGACGGTCACGATGATCGACACGGCCATGCGCCACCCGTACCCGGCAGGTGCCGCAAAACCCCTGGCGGCAGGAGAACGGCAGGTCCGGCAGGGCCTCGTGGAGAACATCCAGGGCGGAACGGTCGTACGGCACCGGCAGAATCCGTCCGGTGTCGCCCAGCTGAACTTCGAAGGGACGGCCGTCCGCGATCGGGGCCGAGGCGAACCGCTCGAAGTGCAGGGCCGACGCCCGGCTACCATCGAACGCACGCCGAACGCCGTCGATCATGGGCGCGGGCCCGCAGCAGTACACCGCACCCGCCGCCGGACTCAAGCTCAACAGATCGGCCGCTTCGGGCACCCCGGACTCGTCGTCAGGACGGACGGAGACCCGGCCAGGGGCCGCGGCCGCGAGTTCGGCCAGCTCCGCCGCGAAGGGCATCGAGCCCCGGCCGCGACCGGTGTGCACGAGCCTCCAGTCCAGCCCGCGCCGGGCGGCTTCCCGAGCCATCGGCAGGATCGGGGTGATTCCGATGCCGCCCGCGATGAGCAGGACGGAGGCTTCGGCGGCGAAGGGGAAGGCGTTCCGGGGCCCGGTGACGGCGACCCGCACACCGTCTCCGAGGGCGTCGTGCACCTCGGCCGAACCGCCTCCGCCGCCGGCGATACGGCGCACCGCGATGCGGTACCGGTACCGGTCGGCAGGGTCGCCGCACAGCGAGTACTGCCGCTTGCGGCCGGAGGGCAGGCGCAGTTCGATGTGGGCGCCGGGCTGCCAGGGCGGGAGTGTTCCCCCGTCGGGTGCTGCCAGCCGCAGGGAGACGACATCCTCGGCCTCTTGGTGCCTGGCGGCGACCACCAGTTCCCGGACCACGGGCACCTCGGACACCGGCGGGCGCCTGGGCGGAGTACCGCGCCGCACGAGGCCCGCGACCGCGTGGTCGCTGAAAGCCGCCAGCTTCCGCATGAAGGAGTCGCCGCGCGGCCTGCCGTACAGGTCCGGCGGTTGAGCGACGGGTGTGCCGATGTCCATGGGATGCCTCACTGGCCGCCGGGTCATCGGGCAGCCGCTCGGGCAGCGGGAGACGCCGCCAGGTAGGCGACCGCCTGCTGGGTCGAGCCCTCCTGGGTCGGGTGGTAGCCGGGCTGGAAGTAGCGCAGCACCGAGCGGGCGAACGAGCCCGGCGGGGGCAGCAGGTCCTTGCGGGCCGCGGCCAGGTAATCGCGGAAGCGGACCTCGACCCGGTCGTCGAGTTCGGGGTCGGCGCTCATCAGGAAGCGGACTCCGCGGATCCACAGCCGGGTCAGCACCGGAGCGGTGACGAGCATGCCGACCACTCGGCGCCGGTACCGGGGATCGAGGTGCACCAGCAGGTCGAACGCGACCGAACGGTGTTCGACCTCCTCCGCGCCGTGCCAGCGGAACAGATCGAGCATCGCGGGGTCCGCGCCGGCCTGGTCCAGGTGCCCGTTGCTGAGAATCCAGTGACCCATGTACGCGGTGAAGTGCTCGAAGGCCGCGATGAGGGCGAGCCGTTGGAGGAGGTGCGCGTGTGTGGCGGCCGGCGTCAGCTCCGGCCGGTCTCCGAGCACCCTCCGGAAGATCCATTCGGACTGCCGGGTGTACGGGGCCGGGTCAAGACCCTTGGCGAGCAGGTGCTCCAGGACCTCCTGATGCGCCTCGGCGTGCATCGCCTCCTGGCCGATGAAGCCGCGTACGTCCTCGCGCAGCCGGTCATCGGTGATCAGTGGCAGTGCCTGCTCGAAGGTGCGCACGAACCAGCGTTCGAGCTCGGGGAGCATGAGGTGGAGCACATCGAAGGTGTGCGTCGCGAAGGGCTCACCCGGCAGCCAGTGCAGCGGGGTGGCGCCCCAGTCGAAGGTGACGTCCCGGGGTTGCAGCACCAGGTCGTGGTGGTCGATGGGCTCGGACGGACGTTCCAGATGGGGGCGTGCGGCTCGGAACATGACAGGTTCCTCCGTCAGCGATCGGTGTGTGCGAAGAGGCGGTCAGGCAGTCGTCCAGTACTGCTGGTCTGTCGGATCGGTTGCGTGGTCTGTCAGATCGGACGCGCGGTGTGGTCCGGATCGCGGCGGGAGCCGCCTTCGACGCGGTGGGCGAATTCCGCGATCCGGGACGCGACCTCCTCGGGGTGGCTGAGCTGTACCCAGTGCCCGGCGTCGATCGGATGCCGCTCTATCCGGCCCGTCCAGCGCTCCACTCCGTACGACAGCACCGGGGTCACGCAGAAGTCGCGGGTGGGGATGATGAGTTGAACCGGGACGGTGGCCGGCCGGTCCCGGGGACGCAGCAGGCGGGGCAGCATGTTGGCGCGGTACAGCGCGGTGCCCGTCACGGCGTCGCGGGCCAGCGTCGGCGCGGGGTAGGGGGTGTGCCCGGGCACACCTTGGGAGCCGGTGAGGAAGGCGCGCCAGCGGTGTCCCAGCGCTCGCCAGGTCAGGGCGGGCAGGAGCGGGACATGGAAATAGGCGATGTACCAGGACCGTACGGCCTGCCACAGCAGCTTCGGCAGATCCGGATGCCGCGGCCGGAGCCGGGCCCGGATCAGGTGGCCTACGTGGTCCAGGCAGGGTCCGGAGATCGAGGTGAACGAGGCGATCCGCCCGGCCAGGCGGGTGCCGGTGACCGACTCCCAGGAGTGGATGGATCCCCAGTCGTGTCCGACCAGGTGCACCGGGCGGTCGGGGCTCACGGCGTCGAGCACCGCCGCCAGGTCGGCTTCCAGGCGGGACATCCGGTAGGCGCGCAGCCCCCTGGGCCGGTGGGAGGCACCGGCTCCCCGCACGTCGAAGGCGGTGACGTGGAAGCGGTCGGCAAGGCGCTCGGCGACCGGCCGCCACACGGCGCTGGTGTCCGGATAGCCGTGGACCAGCACCACCGGGGGAGCCGTGGAAGCTCCCCATTGGTAGGCGGCCAACTCCACCCCGTCCACCCCGTCCGTGGCGATCCGGCGGGCGGCCGGACTGGTCACCGGACCGGTCATCGGCCACCACCGGCAGGGGTCAACTCGCCGTAGTTCAGACCGCCGTGGAAGAAGCTGGGCTGCACCGGCCACTGCCGCTTGAAGCGGGCCAGCTCGGAGGAGGGCAGGATCTGAAGCCAGCGCGGATCACGCCGGCTGGGGTCGGCGAGGGTCTTCTCCTTGACCATGGAGTCGTACTGGTCGAGGGAGTCCTCCAGGGTGTTGGCGTTGGGCACCACCTCATGGCCGTAGAACGCGGCGTGACGGCGCACCCCGGGGATGCGGGAGAGCTCGGGCTGCCAGTTGTCGGCCGAGATGCCGTTCTCGGAGGAGACCCACACCCCGTCGGGGGTGTTCAGCACCAGGGAGTGGTTGCCGTCCGTGTGACCGGGGGTCCACAACAGGCTGACGCCGACACCGAGTTCGACATCGCCGTCGAAGGCGGTGACACGCTCGTCCGGTACGCCGTCCATGCCTCCGTCGACGTACCAGGCCCACTGCATCGGATGCGTCGACTCGAAGGTGCCCAGCTCCCTGCGGTGCACCAGCAGCCGGGCGCGCGGGAACAGCGCTTCGCGGGGCGCCAGTTCGCCGGGAATCGTGCTCGTACTTCCCATGATCATGCGCACGTCCTGGACGTGCAGATGGTCGAAGCTGACGAAGTCCACGTCCTCGGGGCGCAGACCGCAGGAGGGCAGGACGGTGTTCGGGTCCTGGTAGTAGCGGGCGAAGACGTGCTCGGTGAGAAAGTCCCCCGCCAGCCGCTTGAGTTGGGCGTAGAACGGCGCTTGAGCTGTTCCGGCGGCGACGGTCGGCTCCCACACCAGCGTTTTCGGCTCACCGTCGAAGCCGTCGAACTGCACGACGAGCATCCGGTTGACGATGCTCACGAACGGGTTGACGGCGAGCGCGGCGCCATGGAAGCCGAACCGGGTCGGATACGGGGCGGCGGCGATGTCGAAACTGCGGACGGCGTGGATACGGCCCTGCTGGACGAACCGCTCACGGTAGGCGGCCGCGGCACCGCGCACGGCGCGCAGCCGGTCACCGCGGGGCCATACGTCGTGGACACCTTCGAATTCGGGGATGGGACGCAAAGAGGAGGTGTCCTGGGCCTTCTGTGCGCCGGGCGTCGCCGGCTTGGGCGTGGTGGTCACGGGCTCATCCTTCGGGCAGGCGGGCGGTACGGGTGCGCTCCTCGTAGGCCGCGCGGACCGACCGGTCGGGCAGGGCGGACAGGGCGGCGAGCTGGTCGGGGACAAGGAGGTGATGCAGGGCGTCGCGAGCACGGCCCGGCAGCACCGCGGCCAACCGGGTCAGGGCGGCCACCTGGCGTGGCACGAAGACCTCGAACCGCGGGCGCAGCACGACGTCGAGCACCGCGTCGGCCACCTGCTCCGTCGTCAGGCGCCGGGTGGGTCCGGTCGCGGTGCCCACGGCCAGCTCGGTGTCCACGACGCCGGGCATCACCAGGGACACGTGCACGCCGGTGCCGCGCAGTTCGGCGCGGACGGCCGTGCTGTAGCCGTGGACGGCGTGCTTCGTCGCCGCGTAGGTCGCCTCGCCGGCCGGGGCGACCTTGCTGGCGGCGGAGGCGATGTTCACCACGTGGCCGCGACCGCGTTTCCGCATCCCCGGGATCACGAGTTTCATCCCCCGCAGTACGCCGTGGACGTTGACGTCGAACTGGCGCAGGGCGGCTTCCTCCGGTTCCTCCTCGAAGCGGCCCACCCACATGATTCCGGCGTTGTTGATCAGTACGTCGATCGGCCCCAGCCGGGTCTCGACGGTGCGCAGGAAGTCATCGAAGGAGTGTGTGTCGGTGACGTCGAGAGACAGCCCGAGCAGCCGGCCACCGGGACGCGCGCCGAGGGCACCGGCCGTCTCCGTGGCGAGCTCCGCGTCGAGATCGCCGATCGCCACGGCGGCTCCGGCCGCGGCGAGCCGGGCTGCGACGGCCCGCCCGATCCCGCGGCCCGCCCCGGTGACCGCGACCACTCGGCCGGTCAGCGGTTCTGCGCGGGGGAGCCGGTCGCGGTCTCTCCGGCTGAATCTGTACGGGTGCCTGGGCGGTGCTGCCACGGTCGAGCCCCTTCCTTGCCCTGAGCATGAGCGGGACGCCGAGCGGCAAGCGGCCCTCACGCCTGTCTGACACGATGCCGTGTCAGATGAACTGACAAGCTAGAGTGTCAGTTCGGAGCACACCGGTGTCAACACCTCTGCGAAGGGGAGAAATGACCGGCACACAGACCGCTGGGCGGCGCTACGGCGGACGCGATGCGGCGCAACGACAGCAGGAGCGCCGCACCCGCCTCATCCAGGCGGGCCTCGACCTGTTCGGCACGACCGGATACGCCTCGGTCTCCGTCAAGCAGGTGTGCTCGCAGGCCGGACTGACCGAGCGCTACTTCTACGAGTCGTTCCGCGACCGCGAAGACCTGCTCGCCGGGGTCTACAACGAGCTGATCACTACGATCCAAGCCGAAACCGCGCAGGCCGCAGCCGCCGTCGCACCCGATGTCAACGCCCAACTGCGCGCCGGCCTAGAGGTGTTCATCCGCACACTGGCCGGCGACGCCCGCATGGCCCGTCTGGTGCTCATCGAGGTCGTGGGCGCCAGCCCCCGCCTCGAAGCGCGCCGCCGTGAGGTCCTGCACGAATTCGCCGCACTGGTCGCCGCCGTCGTCGAACCGCTCCCCGGCCCGGAAGCCTCCTCCAACCGGCTCACCATGACCGCGATGAGCCTGGTCGGCGGAGTCAACGAACTCCTCGTGGACTGGACCCTCGGCCACCAGGACGCCACCGTCGATGAACTGATCGACCTGTGCTACACCCTGTTCGTCGCGGCCTACCGAACCATCAGCGATCAACCCTGATGGTCAGACCGCTTGCGGCTGTCCCCCTTCCTCAACGGCGCGGTCTTCGCGTGGGCGTTGCTGGGCATGTAGAGCATGACGATGAAGAGGGGTTCCAGCAGCCGACGGCGTAGAAGAGGGTGATCACTGCGGTGACGGCACGGGATGTGGGCAGCACCACCGGCCACAGGACTCGCCGGTCGCCGGCGCCCCCCCGGACTCTCCGTCGGTCTCTCCACCATGTGACCGAACCAGTGAAAGGACTTGATGAGGGTGTCGAGCACGTCCGAGACGGGGAACACCATCAGCAATCCTGTGATCCCCGGTTTCCATCCCGATCCGTCCGTCTGCCGGGCCGGCGAGGACTACTACCTGGCTTGCTCCAGCTTCGAGTACTTCCCCGGGGTGCCCGTCTTCCACAGCCGTGACCTGGTGCACTGGACCCAGATCGGGAACGCGCTCGACCGGCCCAGCCAGCTGCGCCTGCCGCTCGACACGCCATCTTCCGGCGGGATCTACGCGCCCACACTGCGCTTCCACGACGGCCGTTTCTGGCTGATCGTCACGAACGTGAGCGGTGACGGCAATCTGCTGTTCACGGCCACCGACCCGGTCGGCCCCTGGTCCGATCCGATCCGGCTGCCCGGAGTGCACGGCATCGACCCGGACATCGCCTGGGACGACGACGGCAACTGCTGGTGCACCACTGCCGGAGTCGGACAGATCCGCATCGATCCCCACACCGGGGAGACGTTCGGCGCGCCTCGCCGGATCTGGTCCGGCAGCCCCGGTGCCAAGGCCCCCGAAGCACCGCACCTCTACCGGATCGGCGACTACTGGTACCTGCTCATCGCCGAGGGCGGCACCGAGCGCTGCCACAGCGTCTCGATCGCCCGCGGCCGCACGCCCACAGGTCCCTTCGAGCCGTGTCCCGCCAACCCGATCCTGACCCACCGGGGGACTGAGCACCCCATCCAGAACACCGGCCACGCGGACCTGGTGCAGGCACCCGACGACTCGTGGTGGATGGTGCTGCTCGGCGTGCGGCCCGGCGGTGGCACCCCGGGCTGGCACGTACTCGGCCGGGAGACGTTTCTGGTGCCGGTCGACTGGGCCGACGGCTGGCCGGTCGTCGGCGAACTGTCGTCCTCCATACCCGCGCCCTCCTGGCCACTGCGGCCGCAAGCCGCCGTGCCGGACCGGGACGACTTCGAGCTGAGCGAACTGGCTCCGCACTGGATCTCGCTACGGCACCGGCCTCCGGAGGTCTGCACCACAAAGGAACAGCCCGGCCGGCTCACTCTGCACGCCCGCGGCAGATCACTCGACGACACCGACGTGACGTTCGTCGGCCGGCGGCAGCAACATCCGTCCTGCCGGGTGCGGGCCGTGGCCGACGTGACGGAAGGAGACGGCGGCCTGGCCGTTCGTCTCGACGAACAGCACCACTACGACATCGAGGCCTCATCCGGCGAGGTGCGGGTGCGCGCTCGCATCGGTCCGTTGAACACCGTCGTGGCATCCCGGCAGACACCTCCCGGACCTGTGGTTCTGCGCATCGAAGTGGCTGCCGTACACACGATCAACGACCCACGCACCGGCCCCGACGTCGTCTCGATCGGCATCGAGGAGCCGGACGGCACATTCGCCGAACTCGCCACGCTGGACGGCAAATACCTGTCGACGGAGGTCGCAGGCGGCTTCACCGGCAGGGTCATCGGAATGTTCGCCGCAGCCGGGGCCGTGCACTTCGACTGGTTCGAGTACGAGCCGGTCGATCGCTGAGGCGGCCCGCACACGGCCGACGACGAACCGCTCCGGGTGACTGAGTCCCCGATCGGCCCGGAGCGGTTGCCTCAGCGAGCCTGTCGGGTGGGCTCTGTGGCGGGGGACCGGGTCGCCGCCCAGCCGGCGAGGAGCTTGAGGCGGTCTTCGACGCCACCACCGGCCTCGACGACGTCCCGGCCGGCTGTCAGGACATGGCCGACCGCGCCGGCCCCAAGGTCCTCATCAAGCCCGGACCGCATGGCGCGACCTGCGACCGGGAGGCGGCGCGGCTCTGTTCGGCCCCTCCGGCGCGGAAGTGCCCCGACCGTGTCGGTAGGTCGCTCCTGAGGGAGCGTCAAGGGGGGAGGAAAGTCTCCCTGCCACGAGCTTGCCGGTGGTGCGAGACTCCCCGTCTGAGCGGTCGCCACCACCAAGGCACGCGGTCGCCAGGACCCTGCGGTGATGAAGATCCCGCCTCCTCTCCCGCTGTTGTGTACGGCTCACCCGTCTGTGATGCGAAGGCGTATGTATGTCTACTGACCTCCCGGAATCTGCTGTCCCACCCCCCACCGGATCCAGCGAGTCCTCCCCGGTACCCACCCGGCGCACCTTCATCGCCACCAGTACCGCGGTCGGTGGTGTCGTGGTCGCGGGCGGCGTGATCGGGGGCACGTTCCTCGCCGGCTCGGAGGAGGCGACGGCCGGTGAGAGGCCGCCCTCCAGCCGTGTCTCGTTGACGGTCAACGGGACCCGCCGGACCGTTACGGTCGACAACCGCACCTCGCTCCTGGATCTGCTGCGCGAGCACTTCGGCCTGACGGGCTCCAAGAAGGGCTGTAACGCCGGGGCCTGCGGGGCGTGCACGGTGCTGGTCGACGGGAGTCGGCACAACGCCTGTCTGACGCTCGCGGTACGCCTGGAAGGTGCCGAGGTCACCACGGTCGAGGGCCTGGCCGACGGCGACGACCTGCACCCGCTGCAGCAGGCGTTCATCGACCAGGACGCCTTCCAGTGCGGCTACTGCACGCCGGGGCAGATCGTGTCCGGCGTGGGCTGCATCAAGGAGGGCCACACCGGCTCGGCGGACGAGATCCGGGAGTGGATGAGCGGCAATATCTGCCGCTGCGGCTGTTACGTGAAGATCGTGCGGGCGGTCGAGCAGACCGCCCGCGGGAAATGAGGTCCGGCAGCCATGCATCCCTTCTCCTACACCCGTGTCTCCGACACGGCCGAAGCCCTCAACGCAGGTCGGCGCGGCGGGCGTTACATCGCCGGCGGCACCACGCTGGTCGACCTGATGCGGGAGACCGTCGAACGCCCCGGCGCGCTGGTCGACATCAGCGCGCTGCCGCTGCGCGAGGTCACTGTCACCAAGAGCGGGGGCCTGCGCATCGGCGCCCTGGTGACCATGACCGAGGCCGCCGCCCACCCCAAGGTCCACGCCCTGTACCCCGTCGTCTCGCAGGCGCTGGAACTGAGTGCGTCGCCCCAACTGCGCAACATGGCCACCATCGGCGGCAACATCATGCAGCGCACCCGCTGCACCTACTTCCGTGACGTGAGCGCCGCCTGCAACAAGCGCGACCCCGGCTCGGGCTGCGCGGCGCGGGAGGGCTTCAATCGCACCCACGCGATCCTCGGTACCTCCGACGACTGTGTGGCCACCCACCCCTCCGACGTGGCCGTGGCCTTCGCCGCACTGGAGGCCACCGTGCACCTGCTGGGCCCGGACGGGGAACGCCGAGTTCCCTTCGCCGATTTCCTGCTGCGGCCCGGCAGCACCCCGCAGCGTGAACAAGCCCTGCGGAAAGGCGAGTTGATCACCGGGGTGGAGATCCCCGCGCTTCCCCGTCCGCTGAAGTCCGGCTATCTGAAGGTCCGCGACCGGCAGTCGTACGAGTTCGCGCTCACGTCCGCGGCTGTCGCGCTGCACGTGCGCGGCGGGGTGATCCGGGAGGCGAAGGTGGCCGCCGGGGGAGTGGGCACGGTGCCGTGGAAACTCTCCGCCTTCGAGCAGCACCTGGTCGGTGAGCGTCCCTCGGAGTCGTTGTGGGCCGCCGCGGCGGAGAAGGCGGCCGACGGGGCACGTCCTCTTGACCACAACCGGTTCAAGGTCGAGCTGCTGAAACGGACCGTGGCACGTCAGCTGCGCATCGTGGGAGGTACCAAGTGAGTCCCCAGCCGCAGGCAGCCGTGGGTGCGCCGCTGTCGAGGGTGGACGGCCGGCTGAAGGTCACCGGCAAGGCGGTGTACGCCGCCGAGAGCGACGTGGACGGGGCGGTGCACGCCGTGATCGTCGACGCGAGCATCGGACGCGGCCGCATCACCTCTGTCGACACCGGTGACGCCGAGAAGCATCCGGGCGTGCTGCGGGTGATCCATCACCGCAACGCGCCGAAGCTGCCGTACCGCGACAACGCCGGGTCCAACAACATGCCAGGCCGCCGACTTCGCGTCTTCCAGGACGACAAGGTCCTCTTCCACGGGCAGCCGGTCGCCGTCGTGGTGGCCACCACGCTGGAGGCCGCACAGCACGGCGCGAGCCTGGTCAAGGTCGGCTACGACGCCCAGCGGTCCTCGACCGACCTGCACGAGGCCGAGCCGGACAAGCCGACGAACTACGCGCGCGGTGACGCCGAGGCCGGCCTACGCTCCTCGGCCGTACGGCTGGACCTGACCTACCAACTGGCCCGCAACCACCACAACCCGATGGAACCGCACGCCACCCTCGCCCGCTGGGACGGCGACCGGCTGACCGTGTGGGACAAGACGCAGTGGGTGATGGGCACGCACGACGAACTCGCCGCCGTGTTCGACCTGCCCGCGGACGCGGTGCGGGTCATCAACCCGTTCGTCGGCGGCGGCTTCGGCAGCGGGCTGCGCTGCTGGCCGCACACCGTGGTCGCCGCGCTGGCCGCCCGGGAGACGAAACGTCCGGTGAAGCTGGTGCTCAGCCGTCGGCAGATGTACTTCGGTACCGGTTTCCGGCCGTCGTACGAGTACCGGCTGCGCCTCGGCAGCGACCGGCGCGGCCGGCTGTCCGCGGCGATCCACGACATCGACGCCGAGACCTCCTCGTACGAGACGTTCACCGAGGCGGTCATGGGTGCGGGGCAGATGACGTACAGCATGCCGAACGTCAGCCAGGCGTACCGGACGGTGCCGCTGGACGTGAACACCCCGATCTGGATGCGCGGCCCCGGCTTCGCCTCGGCCTCCTTCGCCATCGAGTCGGCCATGGACGAACTCGCGTACAAGCTCGGCATCGACCCGATCGAGCTGCGTCGGCGCAACGAGCCGGACGAGGACGAGTCGAACAACCTGCCCTTCTCCACCCGTCGGCTGCGGGAGTGCTACACGGTCGGCGCCCGCGAGTTCGGCTGGGACCGCCGCAACCCGAAGCCTCGCTCCAGGCGTGACGGGGACTGGCTGGTCGGCCTGGGTATGGCCGCCGGTGTCTACGATCCCGGACGCTTCCCTGCCGAGGCCCGGGTCCGTCTGGATGCCGACGGGACCGCGGTGGTCGAGTCGGCCACCAGTGACATGGGGCCGGGTACCTACACCTCCCAGACCCAGGTGGCCGCCGACGCGCTGGGGCTGACCGTGCGTACGGTGACCTTCCGGCTCGGCGACTCCCGGTATCCGCCGACCGGGCCGCACGGTGGCTCGGCGACCATGGCCAGCGTCGGCACCGCCGTCGTGGACGCCTGCGACCAGGTGCGGCGGCAGGCGATCAAGCTGGCCGTCGAGGACCGGGAGTCGCCGCTGTACCGGGTGGACGCCAAGGATGTGGTGGTGAGCGGCGGCCGGCTGCACGTGCAGGGCAATCCGTCGCGCGGTGAGACGTACCGCAGCCTGCTGGCCCGCAACGACCGCACCCACCTCGAAGCGGACGGCTCCTACACCGGGCCGCCGAATCCCGCGCGGCGCTCCTACCACGCCTACAACGCCACCTTCGCCGAGGTCGCCGTGGACGCGACCCTGGGTCTGGTCCGGGTGCGCAGGATGCTGGGCGTGTACGACGCGGGCCGCATCATCAGCCCCAAGCTCGCCGACAGCCAGGCCATCGGCGGCATCGTGGGCGGCATCGGCACCGCGCTGCTGGAACACACGGTCACCGACCACCGCGACGGCCGGATCGTCAACGCCAACCTCGCCGACTACCTGGTACCGGTGAACGCGGACGTCCCCGAGGTCCGGGCGATCTACCTGGACGGCGAGGACAACGACGGCAACGCGCTGGGGGTGAAGGGGCTCGGTGAGGTCGTCCAGGTGGGTGTGGCGGCCGCGATCGCCAACGCGGTCTTCAACGCCACCGGCCGCCGGATCCGCGAACTGCCCATCACCGCCGAGGCGTTGCTCTGAGCCTCGGCCCCGATACGAGCACCCCGGGCAGCCGGTTTCGTGGTGAGACGGCCGCCCGGGGTGCTCACCCACCGTCCGGCGGCCGGCTATGCCCGGCTGTCGGACCCACCAGGGTCGCCGCCGCCCATTCACTCCCCGACGGAGCGGCGGCGGCCCGCCCCACGCCCCCACGGCGAACCACGGAGACAGCCCCATGCTGAACATCGCGGACACACTGCACCGCTGGTGCCGCGAGGCACGCCCCTTCGCCCTGGCCACCGTGGTCGACGTCAGCGGCAGCGCACCGTTGCCGGTCGGTACGTCGGTCGCGGTGGACGCCGACGGCAACGCGGCCGGCAGCGTCTCCGGTGGCTGCGTCGAGGGCGCCGTCTACGAGCTGTGCCGGCAGGTGCTGCACGACCAAGGCCCGCCGCAGCGCGCCTGGTTCGGCTACTCCGACGACGATGCCTTCGCCGTCGGCCTGACCTGCGGCGGCGAAGTCGACGTACTCGTCCAGCGCGTCGATCCCGCCACCGACCCCCATCTCGGCCTCGCCCTGGACGACATCGTCCACGACAGGCCGACCGCCGTGGCGCAGGTGGTCGAGGGGCCCCACGGCATGGTGGGCCGCATGCTCTGCGTCCTCGCCGACGGCACCGCCTCCTACGGAACCCTGGACGGAGGACCGACCGACCGGGTGGTGACCGCACAGGCGGGCGCCCTGCTCCGCTCGGGACGTACCGCCCGCGCCGAGCTGGGCGGGGACGCCGACACCTGCCCGGACCGGCTGACCGTCCTCGTCCACGTGGCCGCGTCCCGTCCCCGCATGCTGATCTTCGGCGCCGTCGACTTCGCCGCCGCGCTCAGCCGGGCCGGCCGCTTCCTGGGCTACCACGTCACCGTCTGCGACGCCCGCCCCGTCTTCGCCACCGCGGCCCGCTTCCCGCACGCGGACGAGGTGGTGGCCGACTGGCCCCACCGCTACCTGGAACAGACCCACGTCGACACCCGTACCGCCGTGTGCGTCCTCACCCACGACGCCAAGTTCGACATCCCCCTGCTGCGCCTGGCACTCGACCTGCCCGTCGGCTACGTCGGCGCGATGGGCTCACGCCGCACCCACGACGAGCGCTTGCGCCGCTTGTACGACGCCGGCGTCACGGAGGAACAACTGGCCCGGCTGCGCTCTCCGATCGGCCTCGATCTCGGCGCACGCACTCCGGAGGAGACGGCAGTCTCCATCACCGCAGAGATCATCGCCTGCGCCAGCCACACCAGTGGCCTGCCCCTGTCCCGGCGCACGGGCCCCATCCACCGGTCGGCCGAGGACCTGGTCACGTCGGGCGGCAGCGCCGGCCGCTGAAGGCATCGTCGGCGGACGACGCGGGTCTCAACGGTCCGAGGGCTGTGACGTGGTCCGGCGCGGCACCAGTGCGGGGGAGAGGATGACCTGAGAGGTCGGCCGGCGGCGATCGGCGATGCGTTCCAGCAGAAGACGTACGGCATTTCTGCCCATCTCGTGGCCCGACTGGTCGACGCTGGTGAGGGAGATCGGGCCGAACGCGGCGAACGTGGTGTTGTCGTACCCGGCCACCGAGATGTCGCCGGGAATGGCCAGGCCGACTTCGGTGACCGCCTCGAGCACGCCCATGGCGACGATGTCCGCTCCGGCGAAGACGGCCGTGGGGCGGCGGGGGCGAGTCAGTAGTTCCTTCGCGCCCTGGTAGCCGCCTTGCTGGGTGTAGCTGGTGGAGACGACGTCGATGCACTCCGCCAGACCATGGGCCCGCATGGCTTTCCGGTATCCGTCGGCGCGCCGGGCGTTGGGCATCTCGGCGAGCCGCGTCGGGTCGGTCTCGTGGTGCTCGATGTGGGCGATCCGGTGGTGTCCGAGACCGGCGAGGTGACTGACGATCAGGGCCGCGCCCTCCATGTCGTCGTCGGCCACCGTGTCGTACACCGGGGACGACCCGTGCCGGCCGACGACGACCGTCGGCACCGAAGCGGCGACCCGCTCCAGGTGAGCGCGCGACGACACGGGCGCGACCAGGATGATGCCGTCCATGCCGCGGTCGGTCATCGCCTCGGTGACGCGGGTCTCCTCCTTCTCTCCGTTGCAGCCCGGTCCCAGCAGCACCTGGTACTCGGTGTCCGCCAGCGAGTCCGTGATGCCGTCGAGGACCTCGGGGAAGAACGGGTTGCGGATGTCGGGCAGCATCACGCCGATGGTGTACGTCTGCCCGCGGAGGCCCCTGGCGCCCGCGTGCGGCCGGAAGCCCAGCTCGTCTATCGACCGGCGCACCTTCGCACGCATCTCGGGGCTGGCTCCGTACGCGTTGCGCAGCACCTTGGACACGGCGGTGGTGGAGACCTGGGCGTGCCGCGCGACATCGACGATGGTGACGCGGCGGCGCGCTGCTGGCGGCTCCATCCGGTTCCCTTCTTCTTGGGCAACGTTGCCGACGAGTGTACGGACAGACCCGGTAACCCAGTGGGCGATTCGGAAGAGCCACGTGGTGTCACCGCCGTAACAATCGTGCAGCGTGCGCGGCATCTTGACGTCACGCGAGACCCTCTCTAAGGTCTGGCCACACCCTTTGGGAAACGTTACCCACGAGCGCTGCGGGCCTGCTGGCCCACCATGTACCGACCACCCCGATTCGAAGAGTCCGCCAAGCGTTCCTCCATGCGCCACGCTGACCGGAGTCCCGGCTCGGCACCTTGTTTGAAACGTTTCAAGAAAGGAGGTGAGTCGGTGACCCTGGCCCCGCACGAGCAACTTCCGGACCATGACCGGCCGCCGGATGCGGAACCGGTTCCACCGGTCCGGCGGGCGCGTACCACCCCGCCCTGGTGGTTCGCGCTGCCCGCACTGCTGCTGTTCGCCTTCGTCGTCCTGGTGCCGAGCGTTCGCGGTGTCTACTACGCCTTCACCGACTGGGACGGTCTGGATCCCGACTTCTCCTTCGTGGGCCTCGACAACTTCTCGGACATGCTCAGTGATCCCGATGCGAAGCAGGCCATCGGGCACACGCTGCTGATCGCCGTGTCGATCACGGTCCTCCAGAACGGTCTCGGCCTGTTGCTGGCCCTCGGCGTCAACACCGCCATCAAGTCCCGGAACGTGCTCAGGGTCCTGCTGTTCGCGCCGGCCGTGATCACCCCGATCGTCACCGCCTACCTCTGGCGCAACCTGCTGGGCCCCGACGGCGGGGTCAACAGCCTGCTGGGCGCGGTCGGCCTCGACGGCTCGCGGCAGGACTGGCTGGGTGATCCGCAGCTCGCGCTGTGGGCGGTGGTCGGAGTGATCGTCTGGCAGTACGCGGGCTACTCGATGGTCATCTTCCTGGCCGGGCTCCAGTCGGTACCCAAGGAGATCCACGAGGCGGCGGCCATCGACGGGGCAGGTCCCGTGCGGCGCTTCTGGTCGGTCACCCGGCCGCTGCTGGCCCCGGCCTTCACGATCAACCTGATGCTGTCGATCATCGGCGGGATCAAACTCTTCGACCAGGTCTACGCGTTGACGGGCGGGGGACCGGGACACGCGACCGACACCATCTCGACGCTGATCTACAAGGACGCCTTCACGCTCGGCGAGTTCGGCTACAGCATCGCGCTCGCGGTGGTCCTCACGATCATCGCGGCGGTCGCCTCCACGGGGCAGTACCTGGTGCTGTCCCGCAACGAGAGGGCCGCGTCATGATCCGATACCGCCGACGCACCCTCGCGCTGGAACTGGGGATGATCGCCACCGCCCTGGTGGTGGGCTTCCCGGTGTACGTCCTGGTCAACCTGGCCGTGCGGCCGGCCTCGGACACGTCCTCGCCGATCAGTCCGACCACCTCGCCCACCCTGGACAACTTCACCCAGGCCTGGCAACAGGGCGCCCTCGGCGGGGCGTTGGCCAACAGCGTGCTGGTGACGGCCGTCAGCGTCGTCATCGTGCTGGCCGTCTCGTCACTCGCGGCGTATCCGCTGGCCCGCATCACGGCCCGCTGGTCCCGGGGTACGTACCTGACCTTCCTCCTGGGCCTCGTACTGCCCTTCCAGCTCGCCTCGCTGCCGCTCTATCAGACCATGCGTGACATGGGCCTGCTCGGTACTCCGTGGGCACTGATCCTCTTCTACTCCGGGCTCCAGGTGCCGTTCACCGTCTTCCTCTACGTCGGCTTCCTGCGCGCCCTGCCCCGTGACTTCGAGGACGCGGCGCTGATCGACGGCTGCACGCCCCTGCAGGGCTTCCGGTACGTGGTCCTGCCGATGCTCAAGCCGATCACCGTGACGGCCCTGGTGCTCAACGCCGTCGCCGTCTGGAACGACTTCTTCACCCCGCTGCTGTACCTGAGCGGCAGCGCCCAGCAGACCATGCCGGTCGCGATCGCCGGCTTCGTCGGTCAGTACGTCACCGACTGGAACCTCATCTTCGCCGCACTGGTGATCAGCATCCTGCCCGTCCTGCTCGTCTACTTCGTGCTGCAGCGCAGCATCATCAACGGTTTCGCGGGAGGGCTGAAGGGATGACACGCGACGCCCGCCCGTCCCTCATGCTCCGTGGCCCTTCCCCGAGGGAGACATCAGACATCATGAAGACACGCACACTTCCGGCCCTGGCCGCCGCGGTGACATCCATAGCCGTGCTCGCCGCCTGCAGCGGCGGCACCAAGGCAGACTCCGGCGGAGGCGGCGGCTCCAAGACGCTGACCCTCGCCTCGGTCGACCAGGGTTCGGTCGAGGACGTCGTCAAGGCGTTCGAGAAGGCCAACCCGGGCGTCAAGGTCCGCTACACCACCAGCGGCGCCGACCAGTACCAGCAGCAGATCCGGACCCAGCTGTCCTCGGGCACCGCACCCGACGTGATGTCGGTCTGGCCCGGCAACGGCAACCCCGGCGCCACCCACGTCCTGGCCGAGCCCGGCTATCTGCGGGACCTTTCGGACCAGCCGTGGGCCGCCAAGATGCCGGACGCCATCAAGAGCGTCGCCCAGTACGAGGGGAAGACCTACAACGCGGTCTTCGGGCAGAACGGCATCGGAGCCGTCTACAACCAGCAGGCCATGGCGAAGGCCGGACTGACTGCGCCGGACACCTGGACGAAGCTACTGGACTTCTGCCGGGCCGCGAAAGCCAAGGGAACCCCCGCCTTCGCGCTGGGCAACCAGGACAACTGGGTGACCCAGCTCGTCCAGTACGCGCTGGTCGCCACGACCGTCTACGGCGAGGACCGCGACTTCGACGAGAAGATGCAGGCCGGCCAGGCCACCTTCGCCGAGTCGCCGTGGACCACCGCCCTGGACAAGTACCTGACGATGGAGAAGACCGGCTGCTTCCAGAAGAACCCGCTGGGCACCAACTACGAAGCCAGCCAAGGCCTCGCCGCCACCGGCAAGACGCTCGGCATCGTCCAGGGCAACTGGGTGATCGCCCTCCTCAAGCAGAAGAACCCGAAGGGCACGTTCACGTTCAAGGCGCTGCCGGCCACTGACGACCCGTCAGCCACGATCGTCCCGGCCGCGGCGGGCGCCGGCTACGGCGTCAACGCCAAGGCGAAGAACGAGGACCTCGCCCTGAAGTTCGTGAACTTCGTGATGTCACCCGAGGGCATGAACCTGTTCGTCAAGAAGCAGGGCGGTCTGCCCTCCCTGCCCGACACGGGCTTTGCGGTCGACCCGTCGCTGGCCGAACTGTCCACGTTCATCAGGGCGGACCGGACCGTGCCGTTCATGGACCAGCTCTGGCCCAACGCCAAGGTCCAGCAGACCATGCTCAGCGGCCTTCAGGAGATCTTCAGCGACCAGTCCACGCCCAGGAAGCTCCTCGACGAGATGGACGCCGACTACACAGCCGGGAGCTGAACCCGACGGCAAAGCCGGGAGCTGACCATCGCGCCGTCGGCCGCTGTTCCGGCACGACACCCCCAGTAGCCCACATCGCACGATCGGAGGTTTTGACATGCCCGATGTCCCGGGCCGAGCGTTGAGTCGTAGACAGGTGGTCGGCACCATGGCCGTCTCCGCGGCCGGGGTGGCGGCCCCGGGGTTCCCCTTGCAGGCGGCTTACGCCGGGGAAGAGGGCGACGGGCGGGGAGCGAGGGTCACCGGTCTCGCCGTCGACGGCCGTGCGGACAGTCCGCTCGGCGTCGATGATCCCGCCCCGCGGCTGAGCTGGCGGGTGGTGGGGGCCGGTGCGGGTTGGACGCAGTCCGCCTACCGGATTCGCGCGGCGCGAACGGCAGCCGATCTCGACCGGGGCCGACTGCTGTGGGACAGCGGCAAGGTCCGCTCCTCGGCCCAGAACGACGTGGCCTGGCATGGCCCCGTACTGGGCTCGCGCGACCAGGTGGTGTGGCAGGTGCGGGCCTGGAGCACCGACGGCGACGGAATACCGTGGAGCCGGCCCGCCTCCTGGGAGATGGGACTCCTCAAGCGCTCCGACTGGGGCGAGGCCCGCTGGATCGAGTACCCGGGCCGCACCGTCGACCAGCCACTGCCCGTGTTCGCCCGGGCCTTCCGGGTGGACGGGCGCGTGGGAAAGGTCGTCCGGGCGCGGCTGTACCTGTCCGGCGTCGGACTGCACGCGGCCCGGCTCAACGACAGGCCGGTCACGGACGAGGTGCTCGCGCCGGGCAATTCCAACTACCAGCTCTCCACCGAATACCGGGTCCACGACGTCACGCACCTCATCCGCGCCGGTGACAACACCGTGGGCGTCGAACTGGGCCACGGCACGGCGTTGGTGACCCGGTCCGTCACGAATCCCACGACCGGCCGGACCGCCCCGTACAGCTGGTGGCAGAGCCAGTTCAAGGGCAGCGGCAACCTTGTCGCGCCCGCCGCCCGGGGTGCCACCGCCATCAAGGTGAACAGCGTGGCCAACTACCACGTCGGCGGCACCGTCAACATCGACACCGGCGACGGCGGCGAGCGCCTGGAGTCACGCACCATCACCGCGATCGGCACCGCCGGCGCCGACGGCACCGACATCACCTTCGGGCCCGGCCTCGCCTCCCATCACGCGAGCGGAGCCGCCGTCACCGGCTCCGGCAACTCCCTCGCGAGCACCGACCCGAGCGCGGGCGCCGCCGTCCCCCCACGCCTGATCGCCCGCCTGGAACTGACGAAAGCCGACGGCACGACCGAGACCGTCGTCAGCGACCGCTCGTGGAAGACGGCTCTCGGCCCGACCACCACCGCCAACTGGTACTCCGGCTCCGACCACGACGCCCGGCGCGAACAGCCCGCCTGGACCGCGCCCGGCGCGGATCTCGGTGCGTCGGCGAGGCGGCGCGACGGCACGGCCGTGGGCTGGATCGCCGCCGGAATCGCCCCGCCGCCCAATCTGACCACCGACCTGGTCTGGCGGGTGGCCGAGCCGCTCAGAGTCGTCGACAGGCTCCGCCCGGTAAGCGTCAAACAGCCCCAACCGGGCGTGTGGGTCTTCGACTTCGGGCAGAACTTCGCCGGCTGGCCGCTGCTCGAACTCCACGGCCCGCTCCCGGCCGGCGCCACGGTCAAGCTGTACCCCGCCGAATCGCTGAACGCCGACGGCACCGTCAACCAGGCGTCGATCATGGGCGGCGGCGCGGCCCGCGGCACCAACGTGTTCGCCGCCTACACGACATACGGCGACAAGCGACGCGAGCGGTGGCATCCGCGGTTCCACTACTTCGGCATGCAGTGGCTGCAGGTGACCGGCCTGCCCGAGGGCTACATATCTACCCGGGACACGGTGACCGGCCTGCAGATCCACGCGGACGTGCCGGCCGCAGGCGTGGTGCGCACCTCCGACGACCGGATCAACCGCATTCACCGCATGGCCCGTTACTCGATCATGAGCAACACCATGTCCACCTTCACGGACTGTCCCGGCCGCGAGAAACTCGCCTACCCCGCCGACTACGTACAGCCTTTCGGCTCCATCCACCGCACCTTCGGGTACGAGGCCTACTTGCGCACCATGCAGCGCCACCTGGCGGAGGGCCGGTCCAGGGCCGGCGACAACATCGGCAACGTGGCGCTCAAGGCCCCGGTGTACGACTGGGGGTACACCGGCCGGTTCGGCGACGAGATCAACTGGGGCAACGGCATCATCCTGGTGCCCTGGCTGCTCTACGAGACGTACGGCGACACACAGACGATGCGCCGCTACTACGTCCGGATGCAGGCGTTCCTGAACTACATCAGGACCAGGAAGGCCGGCACCGGCGCGGACGCCCACATCGTGGACGCGGCGCTGGCCGACTGGATCGATAGTGAGAACACCTCGGGCCGTATCACCGGGACCTGGGGCTACCACCAGATCGCCGATCGCATGGCCCGGATGGCAGCACTCATCGGGCGCGATGCCGACGCCTCCGAGTACCGCAACCTCGCGGCCAACATCAAGGAAGCCTTCAACGACGCCTTCTACAACGCGGCGCTCGGCCGGTACACCGCCGAGGGTGATGCGGGCGGCACCGGGGCGACACAGGCGGCCCAGGCGCTCGCGCTGGACGAGGGCCTGGTACCGGAGGGCGAACGCGGCACGGTCCTCGAAGCGCTGGTGGAACTCGTCCATGCCCACCAGCCGTTCGGGGGCGGGCCCCATCTCAGCGGCGGCACCATCGGTCTCGCCCCCATCGTCAGAGCCCTGCACGACGGCGGCCGCGACGACGTCCTGTGGGACGTTCTCCAAGAGGACACCCGCCCGGGCTACGGCTACTTCCTGGCCCCCACCACCGCCAATCCCGACGGCCTGACGACCGTTCCCGAAGAGTGGGGCCTGGGCAACTCCAAGAACCACATGATCCTTCTGCAGATCGAGGAGTGGTTTCACAGCGGCCTGGTGGGCATCCGCCGGGCGCCCGGCACGGCGGGCTACCGCGAGTTGGTGATCGACCCTCGCCCGGTCGGCGATCTCACCCATGCCGCGGGCAGCTACCGCACACCGTACGGAGTGGTGTCCGCGCGGTGGACCCGCAAGAACGGCCGGTTCCGCCTCGACGTGGAACTCCCGCCGAACACCACGGCGGAGGTCCGGGTGCCCACGGGCGGCCGCACCCCCCAAGTCGCGGGAGACGGTGCGGTGTTCAAGGGCCTGCGGGGCGACCGTGCCGCCTACCACGTCGGCTCGGGGAGGCACACCTTCACCAGCCGCGCTGTCCCGACCGAATCCCGGGAAACCGAAAGGACCGAGGCGTGAGCCATGACGCACACAGCGCAGATGACACCGACGACGGTATCCGTGATGTCCGCGAGGGGAATCCGCCGCGCGAACAGAACACAGCGGTGCGTCGTCGAACCGTGCTGGCGGCGACGGTCGGCGCCGTGCCGGTAGGGGCCGGAGTCCTGGGAGGCGGCACGAGTGCGGCGGCGGAGGCGCCCCGCCGTGCAGAGGACGGCGCGGTATGGGGACTGACCGTGGAACACCGCACGGATCCCCTGGGCGTGGACGCCGCCCGGCCGCGCTTCGGCTGGCGCATGCGGTCGGCAACCCGCGGCCGGAGCCAAGGGGCGTACCAGATCCTCGTGGCGAGCTCTCCCGACAAGCTGACCGCCGCCCGCGCGGACGTCTGGAACAGCGGGCGCGTCCGGTCCGCCGACTCCGTGGCCGTCCGCTACGCGGGCAGACCGCTGCGCGCCTCGGTCCGCTGTCACTGGACCGTCACCGTCTGGGACACCGAAGGCCGCCCGGTCGGAACCGCCGCCCCCGCTTCCTTCGAGACCGGCCTCATGAGCACCGACGGCGTGGCCGGCTGGGACGGGGCGCAGTGGATCGGGATGAAGGGGAAGACCCCCAACTCGGCCGGGGCGCCGATGCTGCGGAAGGAAGCGGCCCGGAAGAACCGGTCCCGGGTCCGCGAGGCACGGCTGTACGTCTCGGCCCTCGGCGTGTACGAGGCGTACGTCAACGGACGCCGGGTGACCGTTCCGCAGGACGGCGGAACCACGATCGAACTGCTGCCCCCGGGCTGGACCAACTACGACGCATGCGTCAACTACCTGACCTACGACGTCACGGACCTCGTGACGCGGGAGCGGGACCTCACCCTCGCGGTCGTCCTGGGCAACGGCTGGTACAACGGCCGTGTATCCGACGGCAGTACGTACTACTCGAAGGACGGCAATCCCCTGGCCCTGAAGGCCAGACTGCTGGTCCGGTACGCCGACGGGACGTCGCAGTCGGTCGTCACCGGGCCGGACGGCGGCTGGAAGGCCACGGACACCGGCCCCTACCGGGCCGACGACATCTACGACGGCCAGACCTACGACGCCCGGAGGGAACTGCCGGGCTGGACGGCGCACGGATTCGACGACTCCGCCTGGTCGGACGTGGAACGAGTCGCCTTCGAGGACAAGTACCCGGACGTGCGGCTCCTCGCCTACCCGGGCGAGACCGCCCGCCTGATGTCCGAGTGGGACCGCCGACCGCGGTCGATCACCGTCGCCACCGGAGTGACCGGCCAGGACGGCAGCCCCAACGGCAAGGGACACATCGTCGTGGACCCGGCCCGCACAGTGACCGATCCCGCGAAGGCGGCCGCCGCCCCGGTCACGATCGGCAGTGGCGAGACCGCCGTCTTCGACCTCGGCCAGAACATGGTCGGCGTGGCCCGCTACAGCCTGCGCGGACCGGCCGGAGCCCGGGTCGAGTTCCGGTTCGGCGAGATGCTCAACGACGACAGTGCCGGCGCGGACGGCCCCGAGGGCTCCGTCTACCGGGCCAACCTCCGCAGCGCCAAGGCCACCAGCACGTACATCCTCAAGGGTGACCGGCACGGCGAGACACATCAGGACTCCCTGACCTTCTACGGCTTCCGGTACGTGTCGGTCACCGCGACGGACACCGTCACGATCACCGGACTCACCGGCAAGGTCGCCACGTCCGCGATCCGCGAGACCGGCACCGTCACCACCGACGATCCCGACATCAACCAGCTGGCCGACAACATCCGTTGGGGCCAGCGCGGCAACTACCTCTGGGTGCCCACCGACTGCCCGCAGCGCGACGAGCGCCTGGGCTGGACCGGGGACACCCAGGTCTTCGCCACGACCGGGCTGTACAACGTGGACGCCGGTGTCTTCCTCAGCCACTTCCAGGACACCGTCGTCGACTCCCAGGCCATCTACGGCGCGGACAAGGCGCAGTTCACCGGGGTCGCTCCCGGCGGACGGTACAACTTCCCAGGAGGCGGCAGCGGTTGGGCCGACGCCGGAGTCATCGTGCCGTGGACCGTGTGGCAGATGACCGGTGACACGACCATCGTCAAGGACAACTGGCCGGCGATGAGCCGCTATCTGGACTGGATCGGTGCGCAGACCGGCGACACCCACGCCGGACAGGGTTCCCTCACCGGCGACTGGCTGGCGCCGCAGAAGACCAGCGCCCAGCTCATGAGCGACGTCTACTACGGCTATGTCGCCCGACTGATGGGGCAGTTGGCCCGCGCGATCGGCCGGACGGCGGAGGGGAAGGCGTACGACCAGCTGTTCGGACGCATCAGGCAGGCGTTCATCACGAAGTACCTGAGCACCGAGGGCGGCACGGTCACGGTCAAGTCCAGCCTGGGCGAGGCCTCCCCGATCGAACCGGGCGCCGACCCCGACCAGAAGACGGAGGACAACAGCCAGTCGGCACTGCTGTGGGTCCTCAAGCTCGGCTTCTACGAGACGCAGGCCCAACGGCGCACGCTGGTGGGCCTGTTGGCGGACAACATCGGCAACGACGAGGCCTACAAGGCCGCGCACCCCGACAGCAGCCGGGTCAGGTACGCCGAGAACACACTGTCCGTCGGCTTCCTCGGCGTCAACGTCCTCGCCCCGGTCCTCACGGAGGAGGGCCGCGCGGACCTGGCGTACGAACTGCTCCACCAGGACGCGCTGCCGTCCTGGCTGTACTCGGTGAAGAACGGTGCCACCACCGTCTGGGAACGCTGGAACTCCTACTCCGAGGACGACGGCTTCGGCCCGGTCAGCATGAACTCCTTCAACCACTACGCGTACGGCGCGATCATGGAGTGGATGTACGCGTACATGGCCGGCATCGCCCGCGACCCGGACCACCCCGGCTTCAAGCGCTTCCTGCTCCACCCCCACATCGATCCCACCGGCCGGATCACGCGCGTGTCCGGCTCGTACCAGTCGCCGTACGGCGAGATCAGCAGCGAGTGGGCGGTCGACGGCGCGGGACGGACCCTGGTGTACGACGCGGTGGTGCCCGCGAACAGCGAGGCGACCCTGCGTCTTCCGACCGCCGCTGCCGGTGGGGTTCGTGAGGGGCGCACCCCGTTGGCGCGAGTGGAAGGGGTACGTTTCCTCGGCCACGCGGACGGGGTGTCCTCGTATCGGATCCCATCCGGGCGGTACCACCTGACCGCCGACCTCCGCTGAGGGAAGGCACCGCACGTCGGTGATCAGCGGGACCGTCGGCCTGCCGACGGTCCCGCTTTCGAGACAACTAGAAACCTGCGGCACCGCCCGCGGCGGGGAGCCGCGATCCCGTCAGTCTGCGTACGTTGCCGGAAAAGATGGCGGTGCGCTCCGCGTCCGTGAGGTCCATGGCCGCCAGGTCGGCGATTCCCGAGCGGATGTAGCCGGGGCCCTTCTCGGGGTCGTACGGCGAGTCGGAGCCGAAGAGCACCCGGTCCGGGCCGAAGAACTCCAGGGCGCAGCGCAGGGCGTGCGGGGCGCCGAACAGCGCGGTGTCGGCGTAGAACATCTTGAAGTAGTCCAGCGGGCGCTTGGTGAGCGGATAGCCGGTCACGTCCTCGCGCTGGTGGTCGGGGGTGCGGGAGCCGAGCTGGTCCCAGCCGGGGCCGACGCGGCCGGAGAAGTGCGGGATCATGCTGCCGCCGTGGTGGATGAGGAGCTTCAGGCCGGGATGGCGTTCGAGTACGCCGCCGAAGACGATGCGGGCCATGAAGGCGGACAGGTCGTACTCCCATCCGAAGGTCCACCAGATCTCGTACCGGGAGCGTTCCTCGGTGGGGTAGTCGGGCCAGGAGGAGTTGCGGCAGGGGTGGACCTGGACGAGGAGGTCGAGTTCGGCGGCGCGTTGCCAGAACGGTTCGAAGCGCTGCTCGTCCAGCGGGTGGCCGTTGACGTGGGTGTAGATCTGGACGCCGAGCGCGCCCAACTCGCCGACCGCGCGGTCGAGTTCGGCGACGGCGGCGTCGACGTCGTTGAGCGCGACGGCCGCGCAGAAGCCCACGAAGCGGTCGGGGTGCTTGGCGACGAGCGCGGCCAGACCGTCGTTGCCGATGCGGGCGTACTCGGCGGACAGGGCCGGACTGCCGAAGTCCTCCACGGGCGGGGCCGCCAGGTTGATGATCTGGCGGTAGCCGGCGAACTCGTCCATCTGCCGGAAGCGCACGTCCAGGTCGACCAGCGCGGGAATGTTCATGATGCGCTTGCGCAGGTTGGCCACGGCGGGGACGCCGTCGAGTGCGAACAGGCGCTCGGCGTAGTCGCGGGGGAGCACATGGCAGAAGGCGTCGATCTTCTCAGGAGTCTCGGGCGTCTCAAGTGTCTCGGGCGTCTCGGACACGCTGTTCCTCTCCAAGTGGTCGGTGATGGCCGGGTGTTCAGGAAGCGGGCGGTGTCGACGACTCGCGTGGGATGAGGGTGGGCGCGTAGACGGCGGAGGCCGTGGGTTTGCCCTCCATGGACCGCAGCAGGATGTCGACCGCGCCGCGGCCGATCTCGCGCAGCGGCACGCGGACGCTGGTCAGGGGAATCGGCAAGCGCGCGGCGAGCGGGGTGTCGTTGTAGCCGACGAGCGAGAGCTCACCGGGAATGCTGATCCCGAGCCGTCTGGCGGCCGCGAGCACACCGACCGCGGTGTTGTCGTTGACGGTCATGACGGCCGTCGGGCGCTCACCGGCGGGCAGGGCGGACAGCAGCTCGGTCGCGACCCGCTCACCGCTCTCCATGGAGAACTCCGAAGGCCGGACGAGGCGTTCGTCCACCGCGATCCCCGCCTCCCGCAGGGCCGTGCGGTAACCCGCCATCCTGCCGACGGGGTTGGAGGCGTAGGACGGGCCGGCGATCAGGGCGATCCGCCGGTGTCCCAGGTCGATCAGATGGCGAGCGGCCAGGTATCCGCCGAGCTTGTCGTCGCCGACGGAGGCCGGGCCGTGGCCGTCGGTCCGCAGCGCGAGGGCGTACGGGACGTCCCGCGCGGCCAGTTCACGCACGAGGTCGCTCTCCGAGTCCACCCGGGCCGTGGCGAGCACCAGCCCGTCCACCATCCGGTCGAGCAGCAGCCTTCCCTGGACGGCCTCGGCAGCCGGGTCGTCGTGGGTGATCGCGACGAGGGCATGCAGCCCGTGGTCCCGGCAGGCTTCGGCGATCTCCTCGTACAGGATCGCCATCACCGTGTCCGAGAGCCTTGAGACGACCACGCCGATCGTGCGCGTGCTCTGCCGGCGCAGGCTGGCCGCCGCGGGATTGGGCGAGTACCCGATCCGCTGCGCGACCTCCTTGATCCGGGCGGCCGTGGCGCTTCGCGAGAAGGAATGCCGCTCGTCCATGGCACGGGAAACCGTCGAGGCGTTCACGCCCGCCTCACGCGCCACATCTGCCATGGTCGGGCGGCGTTGGCCGCCTCGTGGACGGCCGGATGCCTTGTCCCCTGATGCGGTCACGGTCGCTGCCTCTCTCGTCGGCGGTGGGCGAACTTTCCTGGCGCTGCCGGGTTGACGGGCCCGTTCTGGCCCGCACATGATTGTGCATACGTAAGCGCAATCGATTGCATAACCAGTATCGCACGCCGTCCCGGCGAAGGCACAAGGCCTCGGCGGCTTTTCGCAGAGAGGAGCGACCCCTTGTCGAGTTCCTTGTCGAATCGCTCGGTGAGAACACCTGCTTCCCGGCATCGCCCGAAACACCGGAGAGTGCTGGGCGTCCTCGTTTCCGCCACCCTGCTGCTGGCCGGTTGTTCCGGTGGCGGCAGCGACAACTCCTTCACCGTGGCACTGATCGAACCCGACATCGCCGCGGTTCCCCTGCTGGCGGCCGTCGACGCGGTCCGCGAGCAGGGATTCGACGTCAAGGTCGAGGAGGCCGCCGAGCCGGAACTCGCCATCGAGGGCCTCGTCCGCGGCGACTACCAGTTCTCGGCGGAGGCGACGAGCCCGGCGCTGATCGCGATGTCCAAGGGCGCGCCGATCCGGATCGTCGCCGACGCCATCGGCAACCAGTGGGCGGTCTACGGCGCCAAGAACCGCGACAGCTGCGACCAGTTGGACGGCCGTCCCTTCGGGATCTTCAGCGAGGGCTCCGTCGCGACGGCGATGGTCCGTGAGTGGGTCAGCAAGGACTGCCGGGCCGGCTCCGAACCGGAATACCTGACCATCGGCGGCTCCGACGCCCGCGCACAGGCACTGCTGTCCGGCCAGATCGACGCGACCGCCCTCGAAGTCACCGACGCCATCACCCTGGAACGGGCCGGCGGAGGCAAGGGGATGCACCGGCTGGCGGACTTCAAGGAGGTCTTTCCCGGGCTGCACCCACAGACCGTGTACGCGAACGAGGACTATCTCGGCGAACACCGCAAGCCCAGCCAGGCGTTCATCGACGCGATCGTCGCCGAGCACCGGAAGATCAACACGGACCCCGGCTATCTCGTGTCCCTGCTGAAGAAGTACCTGCCGGACGCCTACGACGACGAGACCGCGAAGGTCGCCGGCCGACGCTATGTGGAGGCCGGGCTGTTCGATGCCGCGGGGCTGACTCCGCGGAGCGTCCAGCGCACGGTCGACTTCTTCGCCGACGCGGGAGTCGTCGAGCGCATGCCGGTCGAGGACGTGGCGGATCTCAGCTTCGTGGACCGCGCGGCGGCCACTCAGGAACAGGCCGGGCAGGAACCGGCGGCGCGGGAACAGGGAGAAGGCTCATGACCGCTTCCGGTGTTTCCGCCACGACACGCCGCCCCGCAACCAGCCTGCTGCGGAAGGCAGTTCACGGCACCCTCCTCTACCAGCTGCTCACCTTCGCCGTGTTCGCGACCGCCTGGGAGGTGTACGGGCGCTACTGGGGCGGCATCCTGCTGCCACCCTTCTCCGACACGGCGGTGGCGACCGTCGAACTGCTCGGCGAGGCCGAGCTGTGGAAGGCGCTCTGGCTGAGCAACCAGGCGCTGGTCCTCGGTTTCGTCGCGTCCGTCGTACTCGGCGTACCGGCCGGGCTGCTGCTCGGCCGCTTCCGGACCGTCGAGCGCTACACCGACATCTACCTCAGCATCCTGCTGGTGACACCCATGGCCGCCGTCATCCCGCTGCTGGTGATGTCGGTGGGCTTCGGACTGCTGTCGCGGGTGATCCTGGTGACGCTCTTCTCGGTCGTCATGGTGATTGTCAACGCCCGTGCCGGCATACGGCAGATCGACGCCTCGCTCATCGAGATGAGTCGCACCTACGGGGCGTCGGAGGCTCAGATCTGGCGGCGCATCCTCATCCCCGGTGCCCTGCCCGCCATCATGACCGGCGTCCGGCTCGCGCTCGGCCGTGCCGTCACCGGCATGGTCATCGTCGAACTGCTCATGGTGTCCGTCGGGTTCGGCGGTCTCATCCTCGAGTACCGCGGCCTCTTCGAGGCGCCCAAGTTGTACGCGACCATCGTCATCATTCTCGCCGAGGCCCTCGCGCTGATCGCCGCCGCCCGCTGGGTCGAGCGCAAAGCCACGCCGTGGGCGGCCCCCAGGACTTCCGCAAGGAGCACACGTGATTGAGATCCGAGGCGTCACCAAGAAGTTCACCGGACGCGAGGGCAGCGAGGTGCACGCCCTCAAGGACGTCAACCTCACGGTCGGGGACAACGAGTTCCTCACCGTCCTGGGGCCCAGCGGATGCGGCAAGACCACCCTGCTGCGCGCCATCGCCGGGCTCATCGACTTCGACGAGGGCGACATCGCCGTCGACGGCGAGCCGGTACGCCGGCCGGGCCCCGACCGGGCCATGGTCTTCCAGAACTTCGCGCTGCTGCCCTGGGCCACGGTGCTGGACAACGTCGCCTTCGGCCTCGAACTCCGTGGCGAGAGCCGACCGGTCCGCCATGCGAAGGCCCGTGAACTGATCGAGCTGGTCGGCCTCGGCGGCTTCGAGTCGCGGCTGCCCGGCGAACTGTCCGGCGGTATGCAGCAGCGGGTCGGTCTGGCCAGGGCGCTGGCGGTCGAGCCGAACGTCCTGCTGATGGACGAGCCGTTCGGCGCTCTCGACGAGCAGACCCGGCGCATCCTCCAGGAGGAGCTGCTGGCCATCTGGGAACGCCGGCGGCTGACCGTCGTCTTCATCACCCACAGCATGGAGGAGGCCGTACTGCTCGGGGACCGGGTGGTCCTCATGAGCCCGCGCCCCGGCCGGATCGCCGAGATCGTCCCCGTCGACATCCCACGGCCCCGCTCGGCCGACGTCGGCGGCCTCGAACAGTCGCCGGAGTTCACCGCGATCACCTCGCGGCTCTGGAAGAGCCTGCGCACCATGCACCCCGACCACCGTTCGTCGGCCCGCGCCGCGACCGCGGCCGCCCAGGAGGTGGCCGGATGACCGCCACGGCCCCCGCGGCCCGCCCCGCCGTACGAAGGACTCCGCGCGTCGCGGTGCCCGCGCCGCTGGTCGGACTGCTGGCCGGGGCGGTTGTCTGGGAGGTGGTCGCGCGGTTCGCCGACGCCGCCTTCCTCCCACCGGCCAGTGCCGTCGTCGCCCGGCTGTGGGAGATGACCGTGGACGGGCTGATCCTCGGCAGCCTGGCCTCCAGCCTCACCAACCTCGTCCTCGGGTTCGCGATCTCTCTCGTCCTGGGACTGACGCTCGGTGTGCTGATGGGCCGATACCGCCCGGTGGACGCCGCACTCGGCGTCTACATGTACGCGCTGCTGACGGCACCGTCCCTGGTGTTCGCCCCGGTCTTCTTCTCGCTGTTCGGCCCGGGCCGGGCGTCCATCGTGGCTGTCGTGGTCATGTACTCGCTCTTCATCATCGTGATCAGCACCGCCTCCGCCGTACGGGCGGTCCCCGAGCACCTGACCGAGATGGCCCACCTGTACGGGGCGAACGAGCGGCAGCTCCTGCTCAAGGTCGTCGTCCCCGCCGCCCTGCCGCTGGCCATGGCCGGCATCCGGCTCGGCGTCGGCCGCGCGGTCACCGGCATGATCAACGGTGAGATGTTCATCGCCGTCGTCGGCCTGGGCCGGGTCCTCACCCAGGCGGGCGGCCGCTTCGACAGCGAGAGCGTCCTCGCCGTCCTCCTCGCCGTCGTCCTGGTGGCCCTCGGCGCGGTCGGCCTCGTCCAATGGGCCGACCGCCGCGTCAACGGCTGGCTCCCACGGACGGCACGGGAGTGACACCGCCGCGGACACAGCGGCGACCGCCGGCAAGCGGCCGGCCGTTTCCTCGTAGCAGCCAGGCGTGGGGGAGCGGCCGGTGCCGGGGTGCCGGTGCGCGGGAAGAGCCGTCGGTGTTGAGGTCGTGGCTCCGCGTCGAGGCCGATGGCGACGAACCGGTCGGTGGTCGCGACGGCCGCCGCCCGGTGACCGGCACGGTGCGTGATGCTGCCGAGCGTCCCTTCCGGCCACCGTGGACACTCTCGCTCGTCCGCCAGGAGAGGCATCGCGGGCATCGCCGGCGCGGCCAGTTCTCTGCGGGCCGTGCGGGAACAGCTCGGCGACGGCGATCGACGACGGCAGCAGCTTCCCGGTCACCGCGTACGCCGCACGGTCACCGCGTACGCCGCACGGGCTCGCTCAGCGCGCGGACTTCGCGGTCGCCGCGGCCGGAAGCACCTTGCGCAGGAGGCCGCGTGGATGGCCGCGCCGCCGCCATTCCCGGGGGTATCCGATGGAGACCTCCTCGAACCGCACGCCGTCGTGCACCGTCGTCCGGGGAATGTGCAGATGGCCGTAGACGACGGCCGCCGCGCGGAAGCGGACGTGCCAGTCGGACGTGAGCTCCGTACCGCACCACAGTGCGAACTCCGGGTACCACAGCACCCGGGTGGGCTCTCGCAGCAGGGGCCAGTGGTTGACGAGCACGGTGACGGCCGCCGGGTCGAGCGCGGCCAGCCGGCGCTCCGTCTCCGCGACCCGGTCACGGCACCACGACTCGCGGTCCGGGTACGGGTCGGGGAAGAGGCGGAACTCGTCGCTGCACACCACTCCGGCCTCGTACGCCCGTTCCAGTGCCGTCTTCTTGGTGGTGGTTCCCGCGGGGCGGAAGGTGTAGTCGTACAGCAGGAACAGCGGCGCCACGACCACCGGTCCGTCCGGGCCCTGCCAGACCGGGTACGGGTCCTCCGGGGTGACCACCCCCAGGGCGCGGCACGCGTTCACGAGATGGCGGTAGCGGGGCTCGCCCCGCAGCTGGACCGGATCGTCCTCGACTGTCCACAACTCGTGGTTGCCCGGCACCCAGACCACCTTGGCGAACCGGCGGGAGAGGACGCCGAGCGCGTACTCGATGTCCGCGGCCTTCTCGGCGACGTCGCCGGCGACCAGCAGCCAGTCCTCGTCGGTGTCGGGCCGGAGCCGGTCGATGTACTGCCGGTTCTCCTCGTACGAGATGTGCAGATCGCTGACGGCCAGCAGTTTCGGTCGTGGCGCCATGTCAGCGGTCCGCCGCCGCGCCGGCCAGCGCGTCCGTGACCCGCCGGATCACCCGGGGCGCCTGCTCGGTGAGGTAGAAGTGGCCGCCGGGGAACACGTCCATGGCGAACGCACCGCTCGTGTGTTCCCGCCATGCCCGTACGTCGTCCAAGGGGGCCTTCGGATCCGCGTCGCCCACCAGTGCCGTCACCGGGCAGCTCACCCGGTGCACCCGCTCCGGGCGGTACAGCTCAGCTGCCCGGTAGTCGCTGCGGATCGCCGGCAGCACCATGCGCAGCACCTCGTCGTCGCCCAGGATCCGGCTGTCGGTGCCGGCCAGCCGTTTGATCTCGGCGAGCAGGGCCTCGTCGCCGCGCCCGTGTACGTCGTCCTCCACCCGGAACCGGGACGGCGCACGCCGGCCCGACGCGAACAGCATCACCGGCACCACCCCGGCCCGCTGCTCCAGCAGGCCGGCCAGCTCGAAAGCGAGCGAGGCGCCCATGCTGTGCCCGAACAGCGCCAGCGGCCGGTCCGTCCACTCCTCCAGGATCAGCGGCAGCAACTGGTCGGCGAGTTCGGGGATGCTCTCGACACAGGGCTCGAGACGCCGGTCCTGGCGGCCCGGGTACTGCACCGCGAGAACCTCGATCCGCGGTGGGAGGGCCTGGGAGACCGGCAGGTAGAAACTCGCCGAACCGCCGGCGTGCGGAAGGCAGAGCAGCCGTATCTCGCTGTCCTGGGCGGGGTGGTAGCGGCGGATCCACAGATCCCCGTCCGCACGGTGCGCGGTCACATCCGACTCCGGATCTCTCGGGTGGCTGGCTGCTTTCGGAAGCTAACAGCTGACAGCTGCCGTCCGAGTTCCACTCGGCCCCTGACCGCACCCCTATGAGTCCCGGGCCCAGGACAGGGGTGGCCCGATCCGGACAGAACCTCGTCTACTTGAAGCCCCAAATACCTAGGGCTGCTCGGCGCGGCGCCCCGCTCGGCGGCCGCCGCTCCCTGGGGGTATCCGCACGGCTCCGACCCCAGGGGGTTCCAGTGACGGACGAAGCACGGCTCGTCGAGTACATCCGGCGCATGACCGGTGATCTGCGCAAGGCGCACCGACGACTCAAACAGTTGGAGGACGCCGGCAGCGAACCCATCGCGATCGTCGGCATCGGCTGCCGTTTCCCCGGTGGGGTCACCGGGCCCGACGAGCTGTGGCGGCTGGTGGACGAGAGCCGGGACGCCGTGAGCGCCATGCCCGACGACCGGGGTTGGGACTTCGACGCCCTGTTCGCTCCGGATCCCGACCGGACGGGCACCAGCCACGCCCGTGAAGGCGCGTTCCTGCACGACGCCGCGGACTTCGACGCCGGTTTCTTCGGCATCTCCCCCCGCGAGGCCCTCGCCATGGACCCCCAGCAGCGACTCCTGCTGGAGGTGGCCTGGGAGGCGCTGGAGCACACGGGCATCGACCCCGGCACCCTGACCGGCAGCCGCACCGGTGTCTATGCCGGGCTCATGTACCACGACTACGCGGGCGAGTTGTCGACCATGCCCGACGAGGTGCAGGGCTTCCTGAGCACCGGAGTCGCGGGCAGCGTGGTGTCCGGCCGGGTCGCCTACACCTTCGGATTCGAGGGTCCGGCCGTCACCGTGGACACCGCCTGCTCCTCCTCGCTGGTCACGCTCCACCTCGCGGCCCGGGCGCTGCGGGCCGGCGAGTGCGATCTGGCGCTGGCCGGCGGTGTCACGGTCATGGCGACCCCGTCCACCTTCGTCGAGAACTCCCGCCAGGGCGGCCTGGCCGCCGACGGCCGGTGCAAGTCGTTCGCGGGCGCCGCCGACGGAACCGGCTGGGGCGAGGGCGCGGCCCTGCTGGTCGTGGAACGCCTCTCGGACGCCCGCCGCCACGGCCACCAGGTACTCGCCGTCGTCCGGGGCACCGCCGTGAACCAGGACGGTGCCAGCAACGGACTGACCGCCCCCAACGGCCCCTCCCAGCAACGGGTCATCCGGCAGGCGCTGGCCAACGCCCGGCTGACCGCCGCCGACGTGGACGCCGTGGAGGCCCATGGCACCGGCACCCGGCTCGGCGACCCGGTCGAGGCCCAGGCCCTGCTGGCCACCTACGGCAGGGAGCGGCCCGACGGACATCCGCTGTGGCTGGGCTCGGTCAAGTCCAACCTGGCGCACACCCAGGCCGCCGCGGGTGCCGCCGGGGTCATCAAGATGGTGATGGCGATACGGCACGGAAGGCTGCCCCGTACGCTCCACGTCGACGAGGCGACGCCCCAGGTGGACTGGACCGCGGGGGCGGTCGAACTGCTCGGCGAGCCCCGTGACTGGCCGGACCTCGGCCGGCCCCGCCGGGCCGCCGTCTCGTCGTTCGGCGTGAGCGGCACCAACGCCCACGTGATCATCGAACAGGCCCCGGCGGACGGGGAGTTGGGGCAGACGGAGGCGCCTGACGAGGTGGTGGGACCGGCCCCCGCAGACGCGGCCGTGGGGGCCGAGGGCGTGTCCACTGTCGCGCCGGGCGACGGAGCACCCGAGGACACCGCCCCTCTGCCCGCCGTACCCGTGTTCGTCTCCGCCCGTGACGAGGGAGCGCTGCGCGCACAGGCGGCCCGGCTGCACGACCACCTCACCGGGGCCGACGGCCACCGCCTGCTGGACCTCGGCCACACCACCGCCACCGCCCGCGCGGCCCTCGAACACCGGGCGGTGGTCGTCGCGGCCGACCACGACGAACTCGGGCGCGCCCTCAAGGCACTCGCCTCGGCCGAGCCCGCCCCCGGACTGCTGACCGGCCTGGCCGGTGAACAGGTCTGTGCCTTCCTGTTCACCGGCCAGGGAGCCCAACGCCCCGGCATGGGACAGGAGTTGTACGCGACGTTCGCCGCGTACGCGAAGGCCCTCGACCTCGTATGCGCGGAACTCGACGAGCACCTCGAACTGCCCCTGCGCGACCTCATGTTCGCCGAGCGGGGCACCGGCCCCGCCGCCTTGCTGGACGAGACGCAGTACACCCAGGCGGCGACCTTCGCGATGGAGGTGGCCCTGTTCCGACTGGTCGAGAGCTGGGGCGTCAAGCCCCGGTACCTGGCCGGGCACTCCATCGGCGAACTCGCCGCCGCCCACGTCTCCGGCATGCTCACACTGCCCGACGCCTGCGCCCTGGTGGCCGCCCGCGGCCGGCTGATGCAGGCCCTGCCGGCCGGCGGCGCGATGGTGGCGCTGGAGGCGACCGAGGAGGAGGTGACCCCCCTGTTCGCGGGGCAGGAGGCCGCCGTCGCCCTGGCCGCGGTCAACGGCGAGCGGTCCGTGGTCGCCTCGGGCACGACCGCCGCGGTTGCCGCCGTCGCCGAGCACTTCACCGGAATCGGCCGCCGCACCCGGCACCTGCGCGTCTCGCACGCCTTCCACTCGCCGCTGATGGACCCCATGCTGGACGAATTCCGCGACGTCGTACGGAAGGTGGAGTTCCACACGCCGCTCATCCCCGTCGTGTCGAGCGTCACCGGCGCCGTCCAGGACGACGAGGAGTGGAACTCGCCCGACTACTGGGCCCGTCAGGTGCGGGACACCGTCCGCTTCCACGACCTGACCCGCACCCTGCGGCAGGCGGGCGTCACCGCCCTGCTCGAACTGGGCCCGGACGCGGCACTCACCGCGATGGCGGACGGCGGTGGCCCCGACGGCGACGCCGGCGCCGCGACGGCGGCCGATCCGCTCCGGGTGGCCGCCCAGCGCCGCGACCAGCCCGAGACCAGGGCGTTGACGACCGCGCTCGGGCGCCTGCACACCCGTGGCGTCCCGGTGGACTGGGCCGCCTTCTACACCGGCCGGGGCGCACGGTCCGTGCCGCTGCCGACGTACGCCTTCCAGCGCCAGCGCTACTGGCTGCGCCCCAAGCCGGGCGGCGCGGCGGCCACCGGCGCCGGACTGCCCGCCGCCGGGCACCCCCTGCTCGGTGCCGCGGTCACGGTGGCCGGCACCGGCACGCTCCTGCTGACCGGGCGCCTCGGCCTGGACACCCACCCGTGGCTGGCCGACCACGCGGTGGGAGGAACCGTCCTCGTCCCCGGTACGGCCTTCGTGGAGCTGGCCCTGCATGCCGCCTCCCGGCTCGACCGCACGGCCCGCACCAGCCTGTCGATCGACGAACTCGTCCTGCGGGCCCCGCTGACCCTGCCCGCCACCGGTGGCGTACGCGTACAGGTGGTCGTCGCCGAGCCCGACGCCGACGGCCGGTGCCGTTTCAGCGTCGTCTCACAGCCGGAGACCGCGACCGACGACGAGTGGACACCGCACGCCGACGGCGTCCTCGGCGGCGAGTCGCCCGACGACACGACGGAGCCCGGCCCGTGGCCGCCGGCCGACGCCACACCGCTCGAAACGGGGTCTCTCTACGACGACTTCGCCACCGCCGGCTTCACCTACGGGCCCGTCTTCCAAGGCGTCCGCCGGGCCTGGCGGCACGGCGACGACGTGTACGCCGAGGTCGCCCTGCCGGAGGCCGTCGCGGCCGATGCCGCCGCCTTCGCGCTCCACCCCGCGCTCGCCGACGCGGCGCTGCACGCCGCCGCCTTCGCGGGCGGCCCCTTCGCCACCGAGTCGGGCGAGGGCCGGCTGCCTTTCGTCTGGGACGGAGTGACCCTGCGAGCGACCGGCGCCACCGCACTGCGCGTCCGGCTCACGCCCACCGGCCCCGACAGGCTCGCCCTCACGCTCACCGACCCGGCCGGCACGCCCGTCGCGACCGTCCGCTCGCTGACCGTCCGCGCCGCGCCCTCCGTCGTGACCGCCGCCGCCCCCGACTCCGCACCGGCCGAGGGGCTCCACCGGCCCGGCTGGGAGACGATGCCGCTGTCGTCCACGCCCGTCGGGACGCCGGACCGGTGGGTGCTGGCGGGTGATCCCGACCTGCTTCCCGCCATTCCCGGCGCTGCGCATCGGCCGGATCCGGCCGCGGTGGACGCCACGGACGCCGATGTCGTCGTCCTGCCGGTGGACGCCGCCCTGCCGGACGACACCGAACCCGGCGACCCCGCCGCCGTCGCGGCCGTGCACGCCGCCGCGGAACGGGCGCTCGGCACCGTACGCCGGTGGATCGGCGACGAAGCCTGCGCCTCGGCCCGGCTCGTCCTCCTGCTGCGCGGCGCCGTGCACGTCACCGACGAGGACCGGCAGCCCGACCCGGCCGCCGCCGCGGTGTGGGGGCTGCTCGGCTCGGCCGCGCACGAGAACCCCGACCGGATCACCGTGCTCGACTGGGACGGCGACGAACGGTCCGGCGCCGCCCTCCCGTCGGCCGTGGCCGTCCCGGAACCCCGGCTGGCCCTCCGCGCCGGCACCGCCCACGCACCGCGCCTCACCCCCCTCGCCGACCACCCGGCGCTGCTCCCGCCCCCCGGACCCGCTCCCTGGGTACTGGACCGGGTCGGAGACGGCGGAACCATCGACGACCTGGCGCTCGCCCCGGCCCCCGACGGCCTCACCGCACCGCTCGGCCCCGGCCAGGTACGGGTCGACGTCCGCGCCGCCGGAGTGAACTTCCGGGACGTCGTCGTCGCCCTCGGCCTCGTCCCCGGTATGCGCGGCCTCGGCGGTGAACTCGCCGGCGTGGTCACGGCAGTCGGCCCGGACGTGCCCGGCCTGGCACCCGGCGACCGCGTACTCGGCCTGGCACCCGGCGCCTTCGGCCCGGTCGCCGTCACCGACCACCGCTGGCTGGCACCGATGCCCGACGGCTGGGGCTTCGAACAGGCCGCCGCCGTGCCCATCGCCTACCTCACCGCCTACTACGGGCTGGTGGACCTCGCCGCGGTACGCCCCGGCCACAAGGTCCTCGTACACGCCGGCGCCGGCGGCGTCGGCACCGCGGCCGTCCAACTCGCCCGGCAGCTGGGCGCCGAGGTGTACGCCACCGCGAGCACCGCCAAACGCCCCGTGCTCCGCGCGGCGGGACTCGACGACGCCCACACCGCGGACTCCCGCAGCCTCGACTTCGCCGACCACTTCCTGCGGACCACCGACGGCCGGGGCATGGACGTCGTACTGGACTGCCTGGCAGGGGAGTTCGTCGACGCGGGCCTGCGACTGCTGCCCCGCGGCGGCCACTTCCTGGAGATGGGCAAGACCGACATCCGCGACCCCACCGCCGTCGCCGCCGACCACCCCGGCGTCGCGTACCAGGCGTACGACCTCCAGGAGGCCTCGCCCGACCGGATGCGCGAGATGCTCACCGCGGTCCTCGACCTCTTCCGCCAAGGCGCCCTCACCCCGCCGCCGACAACCGTCTGGGACGTACGACGGGCCCGGGACGCCTTCCGCGCGCTGAGCCAGGCCAAGCTGGTAGGCAAGGCGGTCCTCACCCTTCCCCGGCGCCCCGATCCCGACGGCACCTTCGTCGTCACGGGCGCGAGCGGCAACCTGGGCGCTCTCGTCGCACGGCACCTCGCCACCCGGTACGGAGCCCGCCGTCTGCTGCTGCTCAGCCGCCGCGGCCCCGAAGCGCCGGGAGCCGCCGAACTCGAGGCCGACCTGCGCGCGTCGGGTGCCGTGGACGTGGCCACCGTCTCCTGCGACACCGCGGACCGCGACGCCCTGCGCGCCGTACTCGCCGGCCTCGACCGGCCCCCCACCGTGATCGTGCACACCGCGGGCGTCCTCGACGACGGTCTGGCCGCACGTCTCACCGACGAGCAACTGCACCGCGTCCTGCGCCCCAAGGTCGACGGGGCCGCGCACCTGGACGCCCTCACCCGTGAACTCGGCCACGATCCCGCCCTGTTCGTCCTGTTCTCCTCGGCCTCCGGCTTCACCGGCAACCCGGGCCAGGCCAACTACGCCGCCGCCAACACCTACCTGGACGCCCTCGCCGCCCACCGCAGGGCCGAAGGACTCGCGGGCACCTCACTGCTCTGGGGAGCCTGGGAGCAGGCCGGTGGCATGACCGCCGGCCTGAGCGACACCGACCAGCGCCGGATGGCCAGGTCCGGGCTGCTCGCCCTGACCCCGGACCACGGACTCGCCCTCTTCGACACCGCCCTGGGCGCGGACACCCACGCGGTGGCGCCCATCGCACTGGACACCGCCGCACTGCGCAGGCAGGCCGAGGCGGACACCCTGCCGCCCGTCTTCCGGGGCCTGGTCCAGGCACCCGTCCTGCGCCGGGCCGCCGCGGCGACCCCGGGCACCGCCGGTGAGTCCGGACTGGCCGAACGGCTGGCCGCACTGGGCGACGCCGAGCGCGACCGCCTGCTCCTCGGCCTCGTCCACACCCACACCGCCACCGTCCTCGGTCACAGCTCGCCGGACGCCCTCAGCGCGCAACGGACCTTCCGCGAACTGGGCTTCGACTCCCTGACCGCCGTGGAACTGCGCAACAGCCTCGGCGCCGCCACCGGACTGCGGCTGCCCGCCACCCTGGTCTTCGACCACCCCACGCCCGAGGCGGTAGCCGCCCTGCTGCGTTCGGAACTCGCCCCGCCCGAGGCGTCGCCGGCCCAGGAGGCACTGGCCGCCCTCGACGACCTGGCCCGCTCCCTCGCCGCGGTCCCGGCCGCCGACCCGGACCGCGGGCACCTCGACGACCGGCTGCGCACCCTGCTGGAGGCCTGGCGGACACCGGAGGACGCGGCCACCGGCCGTGACATCGACTCGGCCACCGACGACGACCTCTTCGCCATGGTCGACGACGGGTTCCGGCTTTCCTGACCCGGCCGGAGCGCCGGCACGATCCCCCCACGAGGAAGTGACGTACGCATGCCCAGCACATCCGCCACGCCCGGTACAGCCATGGAGAGCAAGCTCCGCGACTACCTCAAGAGGGCCATCGCCGAGGCCCGGGAACTGCGCGAGCGGCTGCGGGAGACGGAGGACAGGGCCCGGGAGCCCATCGCCGTCACCGGCATGGCCTGCCGGTTCCCGGGCGGAGTCGCGGGCCCCGACGACCTGTGGCGCATGGTGGCCGACGGGATCGACGCGATCTCCGGATTCCCCGAGGACCGGGGCTGGCCGGTCGACGAGCTGTACGAGGAGGCCGCCGGCCTCGCTTCCTCGGTGACCCTGGAAGGCGGATTCCTGCGGGACCCCGCAGGGTTCGACGCGGAGTTCTTCGGTGTCTCGCCGCGTGAGGCGCTGGCGATGGATCCGCAGCAGCGGCTGCTTCTCGAGGTGTCGTGGGAGGCGGTGGAGCGGGCCGGTATCGCCCCGTCGGCGCTGCGCGGCACCCGCACGGGAGTCTTCTTCGGCGGCGGAGCGGAGGACTTCGTCGGACTGCTCGCCATGGGCGGGGACTCCGAGGAGAACCCGTCGCTCACCGGCATGACCAGCAGTGTCATGTCCGGGCGAGTGGCGTACACCCTCGGTCTTGAGGGCCCGGCGCTGACCGTCGACACGGCCTGCTCCTCCTCCCTCGTCGCTCTCCATCTCGCCGTGCAGGCACTGCGATCCGGCGAGTGCGACCTCGCGCTCGCGGGCGGCGTGACGGTGATGTCGACCCCGGGCATCTTTCCGGAGTTCGCCCGGCAGGGCGGTCTGGCGTCGGACGGCCGGTGCAAGGCGTTCGCGGACGCGGCGGACGGCACCGGGTGGGGCGAGGGCGTGGGCGTGCTGATGGTGGAGCGCCTGTCGGACGCCCGCCGCAACGGCCACCCGGTGCTGGCGGTCGTCCGTGCCTCCGCCGTGAACCAGGACGGTGCCTCCAACGGCATGACCGCCCCCAACGGCCCTTCCCAGCAGCGGGTGATCCGGGACGCGCTGGCGAGCGCGGGCCTCGCGCCGACGGACGTGGACGCGGTCGAGGCACATGGAACGGGAACCCGGCTGGGCGATCCGATCGAGGCGCAGGCGCTGCTGGCGACGTACGGCCAGGGGCGGCCCGACGGCCGGCCGCTGTTCGTCGGCTCCATCAAGTCCAACATCGGTCACACCGTGGCCGCGGCCGGCGTCGGCGGTGTGATCAAGACCGTGATGGCGCTGCGGCACGGGGTGCTGCCCCGCACCCTGCACGTGGACGAACCCACGCGGCAGGTGGACTGGTCGGCGGGTGCGGTGGAGTTGCTGACCGAGGCGCGGGAATGGCCGGAGACGGGACGTCCGCGGCGGGCGGCCGTCTCGTCGTTCGGCATCAGCGGCACCAACGCTCACATCATTCTCGAACAGGGCGACCAGGACGCCCCGCCGACGGGCGGCACCGCCGAACAGCCGCTCCCGTGGCTGCTCTCCGCACGCAGCGAGGCCGCCCTTCAAGCCCAGGCGGCGAAGCTCCTCACCCATGTCGCGGACCGCCCTGACGCCCGCCCGCAGGACATCGGTCTCTCATCGGCGGTGTCGCGTGCGGTGTTCGGGCATCGGGCGGTGGTGGTGGGTGCAGGGCGTGAGGGGTTGTTGCGGGGGTTGTCGGCGGTGGCGGAGGGTCGGCCGGATGCGGGGGTGGTGTCTGGCCGGGCGGGGGAGGGCGGTGTGGTGTTCGTGTTTCCCGGCCAGGGCTCGCAGTGGGTGGGGATGGCGGTGGAACTGCTGGAGTCCTCGCCGGTATTCGCGGCGCGGATGGCCGAGTGTGAGCAGGCTCTGTCCGCGTTCGTGGACTGGTCGCTGACCGAAGTCCTGCGCGGGGGCGGGGAGTTGGACCGGGTGGACGTGGTGCAGCCGGTGTTGTGGGCGGTGATGGTGTGCCTTGCCGAGGTGTGGCGCTCGTACGGGGTGGAGCCGGCCGCCGTGGTCGGCCACTCGCAGGGGGAGATCGCCGCAGCCGTCGTGGCTGGGGCGCTGTCGTTGGAGGACGGCGCGAGGGTGGTCGCGCTGCGCTCGCGGGCGATCCTGGCGCTGTCCGGGCAGGGCGCGATGGCCTCGGTGCAGTTGCCGGTCGATGCCGTGCGTGCGCTAGTCGCGGTGGTGGACGGCCGGGTGGAGGTGGCCGCCGTCAATGGCCCGTCGTCGGTGGTCGTCGCGGGCGCCCCCGCCGATGTCGATGAGGTGGTCGCCGAGGCTGTCGGGCAGGGGGCGCGGGCTCGGCGGGTCGAGGTGGATTACGCCTCGCACTCCGTCCAGGTGGAGGAGATTCGCGGCGAACTCCTCGATGTACTCGGCGACTTGGTGCCCTGCGCTGCCCGCGTCCCCTTCTATTCCACGGTCACCGCGGACCGGTTCGACACGACGGTCCTGGACGCCGGGTACTGGTACCGGAATCTACGGTCCACCGTCCGCCTCGAACCCACTGTCACCGGTCTGGTCGAGGCCGGACACCGGGTGTTTGTGGAGATCAGTCCGCATCCGGTATTGACGTCCGCGGTGCAGGAGACCGCGGAGGCGGCGGGACGGGAGGTGGCGGTGACCGGCACCCTGCGGCGCGGTGAGGGCGGCTTGGAGCGGCTGTTGTTGTCGCTGGGCGAGGCGCATGTGCACGGGGCCGCGGTCGACTGGCGGGAGTGGTTCGCCGGGAGTGGTGCCCGGCCGGTGGATCTGCCCACCTACGCCTTCCAACACCACCGCTACTGGACCCAGATGCCCGGTGCGCGGTTCGGCGACGCGGCTCTCGCCGGGCTCGGCCGAGCCGGGCACCCCTTGCTCGGTGCCACCGTGGAGCTGGCCGATGACGACCGCGCCGTGTTCACCGGCCGGCTCTCGCTGAAGGACCAGCCCTGGACGGCCGATCACGCAGTGTTCGGCACCCCGCTGCTGCCCGGCGCGGCCTTCGTGGAGCTGGCTCTGTGGATGGGGGAGCGGCTGGGGACCCCCCGGGTCGACGAACTCGTACTGGAAGCCCCTCTGTTGCTCCCCGACACCGAGCCCGTCCGGTTCCAGGTCGTGGTGGACGAGCCGGACGGGCAAGGGCAGCGGGCCGTGCGTTTCTTCTCCCGTCCGGAGGAGTCGGAAGGCGCGGAGTGGACCCGCCACGGCACCGCTCTGCTCGGCGGCGCACCACAGCCCGAGTTCGATCTCGGCGCGTGGCCACCGGTCGGTGCGGAACCCGTCGAACTGGACGGCGTCTACGAGAAGATGGCGACCGCCGGATTCGGATACGGGCCCGCCTTCCGCGGGCTGCGTGCCGCCTGGCGGCGCGGCGACGAGGTGTTCGCCGAGATCGAAACGGCAGCCGGACCAGGATCGGCAGCCGGACCAGGATCGGCGGCCGGGGCGGTATCGGCAGGCGGACCGGGCTCAGAAGCCGGACGAGGACCGGGTGGCGATGGCTTCCTGGTGCATCCCGCGCTCCTCGACGCGTCCCTGCACGGTGCCGGTCTGCTGCCCGGCACGCTGGACGGCGGCGCGCGGCTGCCGTTCTCCTGGTCGGGTGTCACGGTGTACGCGACCGGGGCCACCTCCCTGCGGGTCCGGCTCGCACCGGCCGGTACCGACGGGCTGTCCCTGCACGCCGTGGACGCGATCGGTGCTCCCGTCCTCGCCGTGGACGAACTGGCCTTCCGGCGGGTGTCTCCCGACCAGCTGTCCGCGGCGACTCCCGCGAGCGCGGACGCGCTGCTGCACGTCGCCTGGCCCGAGCTCGCCGTCCCGGCTTGCACCGCCGGCACCTATGTGTCGATCGGTCCGGACGCCTTGGACGGTCTGCGGGACTTCGCCACTGTCGCGGAGCTGGATGCCTCACTCGGCGCGGGCGCCCCGGTCCCGTCCGCCGTGGTCGCCCGCTGCCCTGTCCTCGTTCACGACGACGATCCGGCCGCGGCCGCCGAGAAGGCCACGCTCTGGGGGCTGGACCTGCTGCGGGAGTGGCTCGGCGGCACCAGGCCCGCCGACCTGCCGCTGGTGGTCGTCACGCGTGGCGCCGCGCCAGTGCCGGACACCCCGGCCGACGCCACCGGGACGGCCCACGCGGCGCTGGTCGGCCTGCTCCGGTCGGCCCAGGCCGAAGAGCCGGGGCGCGTGGTCCTGGTCGACATCGGGGCCGACGAGGGGCCGCCGACCCCCGCCGTACTCGACACGGCACTGGCCAGCGCGGAACCCGAGGTGGCGGTGCGCGGCGGCAAGGTCCACGGGCGGCGGCTGGTCCGGGCCGCGGAGGAGCCGGGCGTGCTGGCCGAGCCGGCCGGCTGCGACCACTGGCGGCTCGATGTCACCGAGCCCGGCTCGTTCGGCAACCTCGCCCTGGTGCCCGAAACGGCGGGCACCGGCGAACCGGCCCGGGGGCAGGTGCGCGTCGCCGTCAGGGCTGCCGGGCTGAACTTCCGCGACACGCTCATCGCCCTCGGCATGTACCCGGACCGGGCCGAACTCGGGAGCGAAGGGTGTGCGGTGGTGACCGAGGTGGGGCCGGGCGTCGAGTGGCCGGCGCCGGGCGACCGCGTCATGGGCACCCTCGACACCCCCTTCGCGCCCCAGTCGACCGCCGACGCCCGACTGCTGGCCCCGGTGCCCGACGCATGGAGCGATGTCCAGGGCGCGTCGGCCACCGTCGCGTTCCTCACCGCCTACCACGGTCTGGTCGACCTGGGCGGACTGCGCCCCGGTCAGCGGGTCCTGATCCACGCCGGGGCCGGCGGGGTCGGATCCGCCGCCGTGCAACTCGCCCGGCATCTGGGCGCCGAGGTGTACGCGACCGCTTCCCGGCCCAAGTGGGACGCGCTGCGCGCGGCCGGACTCGACGACGCGCACATCGCGGACTCGCGCACGCTCGACTTCCACGACACGTTCCTCGACGCCACCGGCGGCCGGGGCATGGACGTCGTACTGAACTGCCTGGCGGGTGAGTTCACCGACGCCTCGCTGCGCCTGCTGCCACGGGGCGGCCGGTTCGTCGAGATGGGCAAGACCGATCTGCGGGACCCCCGGCAGATCGAGGCGGACCATCCCGGAGTCGCGTACCGGCCCTTCGACCTGGCGGACCCCGGACCGCGGCGAATCCAGGAGATCTTGCGCGAACTGGGGGTCCTGTTCACCGAGGGCGTGCTCACCCCGCCCCCGGCCACCGTGTGGGACGTCCGCCGAGCCCCGGAGGCGTTCCGGGCGCTCGCCCAGGCATCCCTGGTCGGCAAGGCCGTCCTGGTGCTGCCACCGGCGGGATTCGCGCCCGGCGAGACGGTGCTCGTCACCGGCGGCACCGGCACCCTGGGCGCCCTGGTAGCCCGGCACCTCGTCACCCGCCACGGAGCACGTCATCTGCTCCTCCTGTCCCGCACCGGCCCGGAATCAGCCGCGGCCGATGCGTTGCGCGTCGAACTCGCCACCGCGGGCGCCGACGTAGCGGTCGTGGCCGGCGACATCGGAGATCCCGATGCGCCGGCCCGACTGCACGAAGCCGTCACGGCCCTCGGACAGCGGCTGGCCGGCATCGTGCACTGCGGGGGCACCACCGACGACGGCGCCATCGGCTCCCTGACCCCTGACCGGCTCACCGGCGTACTCCGGCCCAAGGCGCGAGGAGCCTGGAATCTGCACCGGCTCACCGACCTGCACCCGGACGTGCGGCAGCTCGTGTTCTTCTCCTCGGCCGCCGCCGCACTCGGATCGCCCGGCCAGGCCAACTACGCGGCCGCCAACGCGTTCCTCGACTCGTTCGCCCACCGGCGGCGGGCGCTGGGCCTGCCCGCGGTGTCGGTCGGCTGGGGACTCTGGGAACAGGCCAGCGCTCTGACGGCCCACCTGGGCGCCGCCGATCACCAGCGGCTGCGCTCCGGCGGATTCCGGGCCCTGCCGACCGACGAGGCACTCGCCCTGTTCGACGACGCGCTGCTCGGCCGGACCGCCGCCCCCGCCGTGGTGGCGGCACCGCTGGACACGGCGGCCCTGCGGGCACGCCATGCGCGTGAGCCACTGCCTCCCGTGCTCCATGCCTTCCTCGGCCCGTCGTCCAGGGCCCCCGCGCGGCGCCGGGCTACCCAGGAGACGCCAGAGCCCCAGGACGTGCTGCGCAGGCGCCTGGCCGCCATGCCCGCGGAGCGGCGCAGGAGCGTGCTGCTCGGCCTCGTCCGCAACCAGGTCGCCGCCGTCCTGGGCCATGCGACTCCGGCACTGGTGGACACGGAACGGTCGTTCCGCGAGATGGGATTCGACTCACTCACCGCCGTCGAACTGCGCAACCGGCTCAACGCCACCACCGGACTGCGGTTTCCGGCCACGCTGGTCTTCGACCACCCGAGGCTGGACGCCCTCGCCGATCACGTGGGAGGCGCACTCCTGCCGGCCGCCGACGAGGCGTCCGGTCCGGCCGGCGGCAACGAGAAGGAAGCCGAGATCCGTAGCCTCATCCTGTCCGTTCCGTTGGCACGGCTGCGCGAAAGCGGGTTGCTGGACCGGTTGCTGGCACTCGCGAACGGCGTTCCCGTCCCCACCCCCGCACCGGGCGAAGTGACCGTCGGGACGCAGGCCGCCGAGAGCGGTGAGATCGGGGCCATGGACGTGGCGGAGCTGGTGGAAATGGCCAGAACTCTTTCGTCCGACCGAAATACTGACGCGTAGTTATTCACCAGGCTGAACGTTAATGAAATATTTCAGCCCCCCGATCCCTCACGTCCCGGAATGTCCCCTTCCATGGTTGTGGCGCGTTGGCTATGTTGGTCGCGAAGCGAGGGTTCGGTTAAAAGTGACGCATGTCACCCGAATTGTTGAATGGAGGTCAACCGTGGTGGACCCGGCGTTGACGGGATCGGTAATTTTTCCGGGAGTTACCGTGCGGATGCGGCCGGGGTTTTTAGCTCCAACTGTGCAGAAGTCTGACACGCCTTTAGCGCAAGGATGTCTGCGGCCGTAAGCGAATTGGGCCTCGTTCGCGGTGCGTTGGACGTTCCCTGCGGGAATTCTGCGGTAATCCCGCAGGGTCCGCAGAACAAGGGCGGGATAGGATTGGGGTTCCAGAGATGTTGCTTTCCGGACGGGACGACAAGCTGCGACTCATGAGATCTCTGCTCGCCGAGTGTGAACGTGGCAGGGCCATGACCGTGATACTGGAAGGTGGGGCCGGCTGCGGAAAGACCGACCTCGTGGAAGGCTTCGCCCAGCAGGCCGCGGAGGCGGGAGCGGTCGTTCTGGCCGCCGGCGACGCCGGTTGCCCCCCGGGCTCCCGGACCGATCACAGCGCCCCGACAGGTTCCGCGGAATTCCAGGAGTTCGGTGACAGACTCGCGGCACTGGCCGAGCTGTCGCCCGTGGTCATCTGCCTCGACGACCCGCAGGGCCGTGACGAGGCGAGCTGGCACTGGCTGCTGGAGGCCACCCGGCGCCGGCTGCGCAACAGCCCCGTGATGCTGGTCCTCACCCTCCTGCCGTTCGGTGGCTCCCACGACCCCGAAGTTCACTGCGACCTACTGCGGCAGCCCAACCTCCACCGGATCAGGCTCGACCCGCTGGCGCGAGAACAGGCCGGCGAGCTCTGGGCGCGATTCCACGGTGGGCCGGTCGAAGACGTCCCGGCGGACGAACTGCACGCGGTGAGCGGCGGCAATCCGCTGCTCGTACGCGCACTCTCCGAGGAACTGGGCGCAAGCGGCCGGTCAGGCCGTGGCGGGGCGTGGCCCGGCGCGGGTGGACTGTTCGCCCAAGCGGCGGTGGACTGTGTACGCGGCAGTGGGGCGCTGGCCGTCTCGGTGGCCATGGGCATGGCCGCGCTGCGCGAGTTCTCCGACCCGCAGAGCCTGGCCGCCGTGTCGGGTCTCGACCCGGCAGAGGTGACACGTGGCGAGAACCTGCTGCACATGGCCGGACTGGTCGATTCCTGGCGGCTGCGGCATCCGGTGATCGAGTCGGCGGTACTGGAGCACGCGGGATCCGGCCGGCGTGCCGAGGCGCTGCTCCGCGTGGCGGAACTGCTGCGCAACCGCGGCAACGGCGCGCGCGCGACGGCCCGTTATCTGCTCGAGATCGGCGTGGTGGCCGAGCCCTGGCAGATGGCCACCCTGCAACGGGCCGCCGACGAGGCGCTGGAGGCGGACGACGCGTCCTTCGCGGATGCCTGCCTGGCGCTGGCGCACGCTGCCTCGACCGACTGCTGGGAGCAGGCGCACCTCATGCTGAAACGTTCCGTCGTGATGATGCGGACCGAGCCCTGGCAGGCCGAACAGCAATACCTGGAGTGCGCGGTCACGGCCGAGTGCGCGTACGGGTCGGACCCCTGCTGCGCGGGGACCGTACTGAAGGCGCGGCTGCTGTTCGGCTGCGGCCGGCTGGAAGAGGGAACGGCACTGCTGCGCGCCATCACCCCACAGGCCGCCGACGTTCCATCGGGCGGCCTTCACCAGGACTGTTTCAGCGACGGCTGGCCCTGGCTCTTCTGCGTCACCCCGGGCATACCGGACGCCTGGTCCGTGCGGCTGCCGTACGAAGAGGCCGCGTCCGGGGAGGTGCACGGCGGTGGCGGAGTGTTCGCCGACGAGTCCAGGTTCAACTTCTGCCTGGACCGGCATCATGTCCGGATCCGTGAGGTGCACGAGATCGAGGAGCAGCTGCGGAGTTCGGTGCTCGGCGACACCACCCTCGCGCTGATCGTGCCCGAGCTGCGCCATCTGATGGTCATGGGCCGGCCGGACCTGGCGGACGCGTGGTGCGGGCACTTCCTGCGGGAGGCGGCCGAGCGCGGCGTCGAGGGATGGCGACAGCTCCTGATCGCGGTCCGGGCCGAGATCGCGCTCACCCGGGGCAGGCTGGTGGACGCGGAGACACTGGCCCGCGAGGTCGTTGACCTGGGCGGGGAGGTGCCGAGCTACTGGCTGTGCGGGGGACCACTCACGACGCTGATCACCGTGTGCACCGCGACCGGGCGGTACGAGGAAGCCGCCCGGCTGCTCGGCCGGTCACTCCCCGACGCCTTCTTCCGCAGCGTCTACGGGCTGGAGTACCTCAGGGCCCGCGGCCACTTCCTGCTCGCCGTCGGCCGGCCGCAGCTCGCCCTGTCGGACTTCCTGACCATGGGCCGTCGCGCCGAGCGCTGGAGCCTGCCCCTCACCGCGCGGCCGCCCTGGCGGATGGACGCGGCGGAGGCCTGGCTGCGGCTGGGCAACCACCGCGAGGCCGAACAACTGCTGGCCGAGCACGAGGCCGACGCCGACGCGGGCGGAGCGCTGTCCGCCGGGCTGTGGCTGCGCGTACGCGCACAGCTCGTGGAGGCGCGCGAGCGGCCCGAACTGCTCACCCGGTCCGCCGAACAGCTGCAGGCCTCGGGCAACGCCTGGGAGCTGGTCCGGTCCCTCGCCGACCTCGCCGAGGCGTACCAGGACCTCGATCAGTCCGCCCGCGCCGACCTCACGCTGCGCAAGGCCCGGCAACTGGCGGACGAGTGCGGGGCCGGTCCCCTCCGGGAAAGGATCGTCGCCCTGGGGCTCGGCGGCCGCTCGGCCCGGCGGTCCACGCGCGGCCCCGTGTACGTGGAGGATCCGGCGACGAAGCTCAGCGATTCGGAACGGCGCGTGGCCGTACTCGCGGCCCGGGGCCTGACGAACCGCGAGATCTCGATCGAGCTCTTCATCACCGTCAGCACGGTCGAGCAGCACCTCACCCGGGTCTACAAGAAACTCGACATCGCCTCACGCCAGGAACTGCCGCTGCAGATCGAACTGGGACTCCCGGAAACGGCCTGAGCCCCCGACGGGCCCGGAGCGATCCGCTCGCTCCGGGCCCGTCCGCGCGCGGAACCCGCCCCCTGACCCCGCCCTGGCCGGCGCTTGTGTGCGGGGTGACCCCTGTCTTTCAGCGCCGGGCGGTGTTCCGAGGCGAATAGGGGTGGTTGGCGGAGACGGCGGCTGTCAGATTTCCTTGCGACGGATACGCCTCGCCAAAGGATTCGGCGTGCGGTTCCGGGCGCCATTCGGCCGCGAGATCCACCGCGGCCCCCAAATTCAGCCCACCCCAGAAGGTAAATTCACGACTACCGGAGGTTTACGCCATGGTAAATGTCAGGGCTCTTTTGTGTGACGGTCCCTCCTCTCTTCCGGACGAGGAAAGGATGCAGTTCACGACCTCTCTGACGGAGAAGATCAAGCACCGCTTCGGAGCGGGATACGAGCACTTCGTCCATCAAGGTGAATTCACGACGGTCGACGGCGAGGAGGTCGCGGTCTTCCGCTGGACGGCACGGACCGCTATCGCCGAATGAGCGTGCGGACGCTCCCGCACGGGACGGACACACAAGGGGGGTGCGGGAATCTGAGGGGTGGCGTTAGGGGGCGGAGCCTCACCTAGCGTCGTCGTACCAACAGCCGAACGAGGAAAGGCCGTCATGGGTTCTGTGACTGATGCGGTGCTGGCGGGTGCGAGTCCGGGGGAACTGGAACATGCGGCTCTGCCGGCGGAGTTCACGGCCGCCCATCTCCGGATCGAGGACGTGGACGTCTTTCGGGACGTGGTCGACAAGGACGTGCGCAAGACGCTGCGGGTGGGTCCCGTACCGATGCCGGAGCCGGCGCCCGACGAGGTCCTGATCGCCGTCATGGCCAGCTCGATCAACTACAACACCGTCTGGTCCGCCATCTTCGAACCCCTGCCGACCTTCAAGTTCCTCGCCGCGTACGGCAAGCAGGGCGGCTGGGCCACCCGCCACGACCAGCCCCACCACGTCCTCGGGTCGGATGCGGCCGGTGTCATCGTCCGGGTCGGCGCGGCCGTACGGCGCTGGCGCGTGGGCGACCGCGTCCTGGTCAACGCCGCGTGTGTGGACGAACAGGAGGCCGTCTCCCAGGCCGACGGCATGCTCGGCGAACACCAGCTCGCCTGGGGCTACGAGACCAACTTCGGCGGCCTTGCCCACTACTGCCTGGCCCGCGCAGGCCAGTTGATCCCCAAGCCCGCCCATCTCACCTGGGAGGAGGCCGCGTGCGTGCCGGCCTGCGCCGGTACCTCCTACCGGATGCTGGTCGGGGACCGCGGCGCCCGGATGAAGCAGGGCGACGTGGTGCTGATCTGGGGCGCCACCGGCGGAGTCGGCTCCTACGCCGTGCAGTTCGTCAAGAGCGGCGGCGGCATCCCGGTCGGCGTCGTCGGCTCGCCCCGCAAGGCCGAGGCACTGCGCGCCCTCGGCTGCGACGTCGTCATCGACCGCACGGAGATCGGCATCGGAGAGGGCGACGGCGACGACTTCGACCAGGCGATAGCCGACGGGAAACGGCTGGGCTCGGTCATCCGCCGGGAGACCGGCGAGGACCCGCACATCGTCTTCGAACACGCCGGACAGGCCACCTTCGGCATCTCCGTCTTCGTGGCACGGCGCGGCGGAACGGTGATCACGTGCGGCTCCAGCACCGGGTACCAACACCGGTACGACAACCGCTACTTGTGGATGAAACTCAAGAAGGTGATCGGCAGTCACGTCGCCAATCTCCATGAACAGTGGGAGTGCGCCCGGCTGTTCGGGCAGGGCCGGATCATGCCGGTGATGTCGACCCTCTTCCCGCTGCACGAGGTCGGCGAGGCGACCCGGCTGGTGCAGCGCAACGAACACATCGGCAAGGTAGGGGTGTTGTGCCTGGCCCCGGAACCGGGTCTCGGCGTCACCGACCCGGTGCTGCGGGACCGGATCGGCGCCGAGCGGCTCAACCCGCTGCGCCCCTTCGCCGTGGACGCGCCCGGCGCACTGGCGGTGACGGCATGACCACCCACGTCGCCCCGGCGCGGTCCATCGGCATCCTCGGCACCGGCTCCTACCTCCCCAAGGAGGAGATCACCAACGAGGAGATCGCCCGCCGTGTCCCCGGCATCACCGCCGAGTGGATCGGCCGTCGCACGCTGATCCACGGGCGACGGTACGCGGCACCGGAGGAGGCCACCTCCGACCTGGCCCGGCACGCCGCCACCGCCGCCCTCCAACAGGCCGGCGTCGAAGCGGACCGGATCGACTACCTGATCGTCGCCACCTCCACCGGCGACGCGCCGCTGCCGCCCACCTCCTCCCTGGTGCAGAACGACCTCGGCGCGCACCGGGCGGCCTGCTTCGACATCAACATCGCCTGCGCCGGCTTCGTCTACGCACTCGACATCGCCCGGGCCCTGGTAGCCCTGCGCCCCGGCAGCCTCGCCCTGGTGATCGGCGCCGACCTCTACTCGCGGTTCCTCGACTACGACGACCGCGGCACCGCCGTCCTCCTCGGCGACGGCGCGGGTGCCGCCGTGGTCGGCGCCGTGCCCGAGCCGTACGGCATCCTCGACATCGAACTGTCCGGCCGGGGCGACGTCCACGAACTGATCTGGATCGAGGGCGGCGGCAGCCGCGTACCCGCCTCCGCCGACACCGTCGCGAACGGTGGCCACTTCCTGCGGATGCGCGGCAGGGGCGTCGCCGACTTCGTCATGGAGAACGTCCCCCCGATGATCGGCCCGCTGCTGGCACGCACCGGCACCGCCCTGGACCAGGTGGCCCACTTCGTGCCGCACCAGGCCAACGGAGTGCTCCTCGGTGAACTGGTCCAACGCTGCGGCCTGACCGCGGCGCGCACCCACACCCCCCTGGTCAAGTACGGGAACATGGGCGCCGCTTCGGTCCCCGTGGCCCTGGACGAGGCCTCCCGGGCGGGCCTGCTGGCCGACGGCGAGCTGCTGCTGCTGGCCGGCTTCGGCGCGGGCATGGCGGCGGGGCTCTGTCTGCTGCGGTGGTGCGTGCCGGGCGTCGGGGCGCAGGCGGGGGTTCAGACACAGGCTCTCAACTCCCGTACACCGTCCGCTCCCTTCCCACCGGCTCTCCTCGCACAGAAGGAATGCGCCCAGTGACCGAAACCACCACTTCTTCCGAGGTCGACTTCCCTCTCCTGCGGCAGTGCCCCTATGCGCCCCCCGAGGAATACCCCTCGATGCGGGCCACCGGGGCTCCCGCACCGGTACGGCTCTACAACAAGAAACGTGTCTGGCTCATCACCCGTTACGACCAGGCGCGCGCCATACTCGGCGACGCCCGCTTCGGCTCCGACATCACGAATCCCGGATACCCCATCTACGCCGAGGCGTTCGAGGGTTCGCGGGCCTTTCCGATGCTGTTCACGATGGACCCGCCGCAGCATGCCGTGCAGCGCAAGGCCGTCGTGCGTGAATTCACCCTGCGTCGCGCGGAGACGCTGCGCCCGGCGATGCAGAAGAAGGCCGATGAACTGATCGACGCCATGATGGCGGAAGGGAACTCGGCCGATCTGGTGGCGATGTTCGCCGAGCCCTTCTCGGGCACCATCACCTGCTGGGCCCTCGGCATGGAATACACCGAGCTGCAGGCCTGGCTGCTGGACAGCCGGGACATCCGGGAAAAGGCCACCAAGGTCGTCGACACCGAACAGGTGGGCGGCGAGGTCAGCGACCGCATGGCCGCGCTCCAGCAGTATTTCCTGCGGTTCATCGACATGAAGCAGGAGAATCCCGGCGACGATCCGACCAGCCGTGTGATCGCGAATCACGTGAACACCGGCACGCTCAGCAAGGCCGAACTCGCCAGCCTCTGCTTCCTGATCTTCATCGCGGGACAGTCGCCGGTCCAGTCCATGCTGACCAGCGGTGTCGGGCTGTTCCTGGAGCACCCCGACCAGGTGGCCCTTGTCCGCGAGGACCCGAAGCTGCTGCCCGGCGCCGTCGACGAGCTGATGCGGCTGATCAGCCCGCTGGACGTGATGTCGCGGGTCGCGCTGACGGACGTGGAGGTGGGCGGGCAGCTCATCCGCGAGGGCGAGGGCGTGGTGGTGGCCAACGGCGCCGCCAACCGCGACCCGGCCGAATACCCCGACCCCGACCGGCTGGACGTGCGCCGCGCGGCCCGCGGCCATCTGGCGTTCGGGACGGGCATCCACCACTGCCTCGGCGCCAACCTGACCAAGGTCGGCCTCGAAATCGCCTACGGCACCCTCTTCCGCCGCCTGCCCGGTCTGCGACTCGCCGTCCCCATAGAGGAGGCGTACACCACGCCCAGCTGGCTGCCCGAGGTCGGGCGGCTGCCGGTCACCTGGTGACCGGCGCACCACGGCGAAGCGGTCGCCGGCCCGTATCGGGCCGGCGACCGCTTCGTTTTCCTGTGCGCTCTCCGGGAGTTCCGCTGTGAGAGCCGTCCTGCCGGGAGTCAGATCAGCAGCTGCCCGCCGTCCGACAGCAGGATGTGGCCGGTGCAGTAGCCGTCGGACATCAGATACACATACGCCTTGGCCAGGTCGGAGGGGTCGCCCACCCGCCCCACCGGCAGCAACTTGCCGTGCTCGGCGAAGAACTGCTCCGCCGCCTCGGGGTCCTGCTCCGTCGTCAGCGGTGTCCTGACCACCCCGGCGGCGACGCTGTTGACCCGGATCGGCGCCAGCTCCAGTGCCAGCGACCGGGTCATCGCCTCGATGGCCGCGGACATCGGACCCCCTACGCAGGTGCCCACGGGAATCCAGGGGCGCCGGCCGCTGGTGCCGGTGGTGAACACCATCGAACCGCCTTCCCGGATGTACGGGCTGCCGTGCTTGGCGGCGGCCATCGCGCCCCAGAAGCGCACCCTGAACATCCCGTCCGCCTCCCCGACGTTCACATCCTTCAGCGGTTGGAGCCCCACCTTGTCCCCGGCGGTGAAGACCAGGTGGTCGAAGGCACCCACCTCGCCGAAGAAGCGCTCCACGTCCTTCTCGTCCGTGACGTCCACGGTGTACCCCTGCGCGCTCTCGGGCAGGGTCGCCAACGCACGGTCCACACTGGCGCGGCGGCTGGAGGCGATCACCACGGCCGCCCCGGCCTCGGCGGCTGCCACGGCCGCCCCCAGCCCGATGCCCATCGTTCCGCCGATTACGACGACGCGCTTTCCGTCCAGACTCATGTCAGGAACTCCCATCCGCTCGTTGTGATCCAGCCGGTTGCGCCGCCCGTCTCAATGTCACTCGAATAAATTGCCGCGTTCGGCAGCACCCGGGAGAAATAGGGGAAAGGCGCAAGGCGCCGTACGGCGAACCGGTCCCGCCCACGCGAGCCTAATAACCCACCGATCCGCCAGACACCCCTAGTTCGTCCGGCCGGACCCCGATCAGCAGGTCCCGCACCCCTAACCACCCCGGTCGGGCTTGTGTCCGGCAATCACCGGTCCATAGCCTCTCATCAGCAAATAGCGGCGTCCCTATCAGCTGGAGTTGGCCATGAGCGCACAGCCCATACCATCCTCGGACGAGGTAGTGCGGGATTCCGTTCCCGCCGACAGTGGTGCGGTCGTATTCCCGGGTCGCAACGAAGTGGCCGAGGAAATGCGGCAACTCGGGTTCCTGCTGGGCGAATTCCGGATCGAATACACGAACCTGTCCACCGAGACGGTGACCACCGGAACCGCGACCTGTGCCACTCGCCCGGTGGCCGATGGCCGGTTCTACGAGCTCACTCAGCACATTCCGGTACCGGGCATCGTCGCCACCTGGCTCCTCGGCTGGAGCGACATCGACCGGTCGTTCGCCTGTTTCTACTACGACGACTGGGGACACCACGGCACGTTCACCAGCCCCGGCTGGGTCGACGGCCACTTCCGCATCGCCGGGGACTGCGCCGTGTTCGGTGCGCACCACCGCTTCGTGGACGACTTCACCCTGGTCGACGACGACCACTTCGTGAAGCACGGCTACATCGACGTGGACGGCAACCTGCTCCCCGGAGACGTCCTGCACTTCTACCGAATCTGAACCGTCCGGCGGCGCGTGCCGTCCACATACGTTCTCGACGTGGAGGGAAACGGATGCCGGGTGTGTCCGAGGCGATCGCCGTTGTCGGCATCGCGTGCCGGCTGCCGGGGGCCGGGAACCCGTTGGAGTTCGCCGCGCTGCTCGTCCGCGGCGGCGACGCGGTGGCCGAAGTCCCGGCCGGACGCCGGAACATCGTCCCCGACGTGCCCGGGGTCCCGGCTCGTGGCGGATTCCTCGGCGACGTCGACCGGTTCGACGCCGGGTTCTTCGGCGTCTCCCCGCGCGAGGCCGCCGCCATGGACCCGCAGCAGCGCCTGCTGCTGGAACTCGGCTGGGAGGCGCTGGAACACGCGGGCACCGTTCCCGCCGGACTCGACCGCGGCCGCGCCGGCGTCTTCGTCGGCGCGATCGCCGACGACTACGCCCGGCTGGTCCAGGAGTACGGACCCGACGCCGTCACCGCGCACACCTTCACCGGGCTGCAGCGTTCCCTCCTGGCCAACCGCGTCTCGTACACGCTCGGCCTGCGGGGCCCGAGCCTGACGGTCGACACCGGTCAGTCCTCCTCGCTGGTCGCCGTCCACCTGGCCGTCGAGAGCCTGCGCCGCGGCGAGTGCACGCTCGCCCTCGCGGGCGGCGTCAGCCTGATCCTGTCCCCGGAGAGCACCCTCGCCGTCGCCCGGCTCGGCGCGCTCTCCCCGGACGGCCGCTGCCACACCTTCGACGCCCGCGCCAACGGATACGTACGAGGTGAGGGCGGTGGCCTGGTCGTCCTCAAACCGCTCTCGGCCGCGCTCGCCGACGGGGACCGGATCCACGGACTGATCCGCGGCAGCGCCGTCAACAACGACGGCGGCGGCAACGGCCTGACCGTCCCCGACCCGGCGGCCCAGCGGGAGGTGCTGCTGCTCGCCTGCGCCCGGGCGGACACCGACCCCGGCGCGCTCCAGTACGTCGAACTGCACGGCACCGGCACACCGGAGGGCGACCCGGTGGAGGCCGCCGCGCTCGGCGCCGCTCTGGGTACCGCCCGCCCCGCGGCACGGCCGCTGCGGGTCGGCTCGGTCAAGACCAACATCGGTCACCTGGAGGGCGCGGCCGGCATCGCCGGACTCGTCAAGACGCTGCTGTGCCTGCGCGACGGACGGCTGGTGCCCACCCTCCACCACGAGACTGCCAGCCCCCGGATCCCACTGGACGACCTGCGGCTGACCGTCCAGCGCACCACCGAGCCCTGGCCCGACGCCGACGGACCGCGCGTCGCGGGCGTCAGCTCCTTCGGCCTGGGCGGCACCAACTGCCATGTGGTGCTCTCCTCCTGGGACGGCGGACCGTCCGCGCTCGCCGACTCCAACTCCAACTCCGACTCCGACAGCGAGGCGGCCCCCGAAGCCGCGCCGTGGGTGCTCTCCGCCCGCACCCCGCAGGCCCTGGCCGGCCAGGCTCAGCGGCTGCTGGACGCCGTGGCTGCGGACCAGCCCGGCTCCCTCGTCGACATCGGTCACGCCCTGCTGACGACCCGTACCGCCTTCGCCCACCGTGCGGTGGTCCTCGGACCCGACCGCCCCGCGCGGCTGACCGGCCTCGCCGCGCTCGCCGGGGGCGCTTCCGCGCCCGCCGTCGTCACAGCTCCGGGCCCGGCCGCGCCCCCGGCCGGGCCCGGCCCCGTCTTCGTGTTCCCCGGCCAGGGCGCGCAGTGGGCGGGCATGGCGGTGGAACTCCTCGACGCGCAACCGGCGTTCGCCGCCCGCTGGGCCCAGTGCGAGCAGGCCCTCGCCGGCTGCGTCGACTGGTCCCCGACCGACGTGGTGCGTGCGGCACCCGGCGCACCGGGTCTCGACCGGGTCGACGTGCTGCAGCCCGTCCTGTGGGCCGTCATGGTCGCCCTGGCCGAGGTGTGGCGTTCGTACGGCGTCGAGCCGGCCGCGGTCGTCGGCCACTCGCAGGGCGAGGTCGCCGCCGCCTGTGTGGCCGGCGCACTCTCGCTGGCGGACGGGGCGCGGATCGTCGTGCGCCGCGCCGAGCTGATCGGCCACCGGCTCTCCGGACACGGCGGCATGGTGGCGGTACCCGAGTCCGAAGAGGCGGTACTGGCCCGGCTGGCGGATCTGGACGGCCACATCGAGCTCGCCGCCGTCAACGGGCCCGGCTCGGTCGTCGTGTCCGGCTCGCCGGACGCGCTGGAGGAACTGCTCGCCTCCTGCGCCGCCGACGAGATCCGCGCACGCCGGGTCGCGGTCGACTACGCCTCCCACTCCTCGCACGTCGAGGCGGTCCGCGACGAACTCCTGGCGGCCCTCGCCGACGTCACCCCGCTCCCCGCCCGTGTGCCCTTCCACTCCACCGTGGGACGAGTCACGCGGGGGGAGGGCGAACCCGTCCTGGACGGCGGCTACTGGTACCGGAATCTGCGGGAGACGGTCTCCTTCGCGTCCGCCGTCACCGCGCTGGCCGAGGCGGGACACCGCACCTTCATCGAGATCAGCCCGCATCCGGTGCTCACCACCGCGGTGGCCGCCGCGGCCGAGGGGGCGGGCGTCGATCCCGTGGTGGTGCCGACCCTGCGCCGCAACCACGGCGGCCCCGACCAGCTGGCATCGGCCCTGGCCCAGGTCTTCGTCCGGGGCACCGACGTGGACTGGACGGCGGCCTTCGCCGGGTACCGTCCCGCCGTCCGCGCCGAGCTGCCCACCTATGCCTTCCAGCGCTCGCGCCACTGGCTGGCCGCGCCCGACGGACGGCGCCCGCAGCCGTCGGCGGCCGCGTCCCCCACGCCGTCCGCCGAAGCCGCGGTGGAGTCAGGGACCCAGGCGCTCCCCACCCGTACGGCCCCTGCCGCCCACGCCACTCCGGCCGAACTGCTGGACCTCGTACGGGCCGAGGCGGCCGTGGTTCTCGGCCATGACGACGCGGCCGCCGTCGCGCCTGAACTGACCTTCAAGGATCTCGGTGTCGACTCGCACCTCGCCCTCGAACTGCGCAACCGGCTGAGTGCCGCGACCGGGCGACGGCTGCCCACCACCCTGCTCTTCGAACACCCGACACCCACGGCCGTGGCCCACCATCTGAGCCGGGACCCGGCCACCGGCTCCATGACGGTGCCCGGACCGGTATCCCCCCGGGCCGACGAGCCGATCGCGGTCGTCGGCATGGCGTGCCGCCTGCCCGGCGGCATCAACAGCCCCGAGGAGCTGTGGCAGAACGTCCTGGACGGGACCGACACGATCTCCGCGCCACCGTCCGACCGGGGCTGGGGCGACGCGGGGCACCGCGGCGGCTTCCTCGCCGACGCCGCCGAGTTCGACGCCGAACTGTTCGGCATCTCACCGCGCGAGGCACTGGCGATGGATCCCCAGCAACGGCTCCTCCTGGAAACCGCGTGGGAGGCACTGGAACGGGCCGGCGTCGCCCCGTCGGCACTGCGCTCCACCCGGACCGGCGTCTACGTCGGCGCCATGTCCCAGGAGTACGGACCCCGGCTCCACGAGTCCCCGGACCACCTGCGCGGACATCTGCTCACCGGGAACACGGCCGGAGTCCTCTCCGGCCGCCTCTCCTACGTCTTCGGCTGCGAAGGCCCGGCCCTCACGGTGGACACCGCGTGCTCCTCCTCCCTGGTGGCCCTCCATCTCGCCGCCGAGTCGCTGCGGCGCGGGGAGTGCTCGCTGGCGCTCGCCGCAGGAGTGGCGGTGATGGCCGCCCCGGGGCTGTTCACCGAGTTCTCGCGGCAGGGCGGGTTGTCGGCGGACGGTCGGTGCAAGGCGTTCGCGGCGGCGGCGGATGGGACGGGGTGGTCGGAGGGGGTGGGTGTGCTGCTTGTCGAGCGGTTGTCCGACGCTCGTCGCAATGGGCATCCGGTGTTGGCCGTGGTGCGTGGTTCGGCGGTGAATCAGGATGGTGCGTCGAACGGGCTGACCGCGCCGAACGGGCTGGCGCAGCAGCGGGTGATACGGGACGCGCTGACGAGTGCGGACCTCTCGCCCAGGGACGTCGACGCAGTGGAGGCGCACGGGACGGGCACGCGGCTGGGCGACCCCATCGAGGCGCACGCCCTGCTCGCCACCTACGGACAGGACCGCGAACGTCCTTTGTATCTGGGGTCGTTGAAGTCCAACATCGGTCACGCCCAGGCCGCGGCCGGTGTGGCGGGAGTCATCAAGACGGTCATGGCGATGCGGCACGGGACGTTGCCGAAGACGCTGCATGTGGATGAGCCGTCGCCGCAGGTGGACTGGTCGGCGGGTGCGGTGGAGTTGCTGACCGAGGCCCGGGCGTGGCCGGAGGAGGCGGGACGGCCGCGCCGGGCGGGTGTGTCGTCGTTCGGGATCAGCGGCACCAACGCCCACGTCATCCTCGAACAGGCGCCTTGGGCACGGGAGTTGGAGCAGGCGTCACCCGTGGAGGCCGACAGCGTCCCCGGGGTCCCGGTGCCGCTGGTCCTCTCGGCCGCGACCGAGGACGCGCTGCGGGCCCAGGCCCACCGGCTGCGGACGCGGCTGGCCGGAGCCCCGCCGGGAGCCGTGCTCGGCGGCATCGGACACGCGCTGGCCGTCACCCGAACCGCCCTGCCGCACCGGGCCGCTGTCGTCGCCGCCGACCGCGAGGAGGCGCTGGCCGGGCTCGACGCCCTGGGCGCCGGGGCACGCACCCCCACCGTGTTCCGGTCGGTGGCCGATACGGGACGGACCGCGTTCCTCTTCACCGGCCAGGGCAGTCAACGGCCGCGCATGGGCCTGGCGCTGTACGCCGCCCAGCCCGTCTTCCGGCACGCCCTGGACGACATCGCCGCACACCTCGACGCGCACCTGGCGCACCCCCTGCTGAAGGTGCTGGCCGACGAGCCGGAACTGCTCGACCGCACCGAGTACGCCCAACCGGCCCTGTTCGCCCTCGAAGTGGCCCTCTTCCGGCTGCTGGAGCACTGGGGGCTTGCCCCCGACCACCTGCTCGGGCACTCCGTCGGGGAGCTCGCGGCCGCGCACGTGGCCGGCGTCCTGTCGCCGGCCGATGCCTGCGCGCTCGTCGCCGCCCGGGGCCGGCTGATGCAGGCGCTGCCCGGGACCGGAGCCATGGCAGCCGTCGAGGCCGCTGAGGAGGAGGTCCTGGCCGAACTCGCCGGACGCGAGCACGAGGTCGCCCTCGCAGCCGTCAACGGCCCGACGGCCGTGGTGATCTCCGGGGACACCGAAGCGGTCCACGAGATCGCGCGCGGCTGGGCCGGGCGTGGCCGCCGGACCCGGATACTGCGGGTCTCCCACGCGTTCCACTCACCTCACATGGACGCGATGCTCGCCGGATTCGAAGAGGTCGCCCGCTCGGTCACCTACCACCCGCCGGCCCTCTCCGTGCTCAGCGACCTGACGGGGGAACCTGCGGGGGAGAGCGACCTGTGCTCGCCCGGCCACTGGGTCCGCCATGTCCGCCACACCGTCCGCTTCCACGACGGCGTCCGTCGACTGCGTGCCCTGGGCGTGACCCGGTACGTGGAACTGGGACCCGACGGAGTGCTGTCCGCAATGGTCCAGGAGTCCCTGGCCGCGGAGGGCGCTGAAGCCGCCGAGGCATCCGGAGCCGCCGAAGCCGCCGAGGCGGTGCGGGCCTCACCGCTGATCGTGCCCGTGTTGCGCCGGGACCACCCCGAGCCGCGGAGCGCCGCCGCCGTGCCCGCCCGGCTGCACCTCGCCGGCCACAGCCCCGACTGGGGCGCCGTCTTCGCGGGACACCCGACCGCCGCCCCCGACGCCCTGCCCACGTACGCCTTCCAGCGCCGCCGCTACTGGGTCGCTCCCACCGCGCCGGGCGGCACGGCCGCGCCCGGCGCGACACCGCTCGACCACCCCGTGCTCACCTCTGCCGTCACCCTGGCGGAGGCCGGGCACACCCTGCTGAGCGGCCGGATGCGCCGGGACACCCAGCCGTGGCTCGCCGACCGCACCGTGCACGGCAGCGCGCTCGTACCCGACTCCGTGCTCCTCGACCTCGCCGTCACCGCGGCGCGGGAGACCGGCGCCGGACAGGTCCTCGAACTGCGGCCCGCCGCACCCCTCGTGCTGCCCGGGCACGGAGCGCTCGAGGTGCAGGTCGTGGTCGGGGCGGACGGTGCCGACGGCCGACGCCCGGTGTCCCTGCACACCCGTCCCGAGGGCGGAACCGCTTCGTGGACCCGGCACGCCGAGGGAGTGCTCGCCGCCGGTCCGCCCCAGGCCGCCACCCCCACCGGCGAACCGGGGGAGTGGCCGCCGGCAGGCGCCGAGCCGGTCGGCGGGCAGTCGATCGCCGATCACCACGACCGGGCCGCCGCAGCGGGGACGGCGTACGGGCCGGCCTTCGCCGGGCCGGTCGAGGTGTGGCGACGCGGGAGCGAGGTCTGGGCCGAACTCACGCCGCCGGAGACGGACGGCACCGACCCCGGCGGGTTCGCACTGCACCCCGGAGTGCTGGAGGGTGTGCTGCACGCTCTGCGGATCGCCCGGCCGGACAGCGCCGGGACCTGGCTCGCGGCCGAGTACCGCCGGGTCACCGTGTCCAGGTCCGCGACCGGCCGCCTGCGGGCCCGGATCACCCCCGTTGACGATGACACCGGTCCCGGCACTGACACCGGCTCCGGCACTGACACCGGCCTCGGCCCCGGCACTGACACCGGCCCCGGCCTTGGCCCGGGCCCCGGCACTGACATCGGCTCCGTCGCGGTCCGGCTCACCGACTGCGAAGGGCGGCCCGTGGCGGTCATCGGTGCGCTCGTCCCGCGCCCCCTGCCGGTCGACGCCGGTGCGACGCGGGGCGCGTACGACGGTGACGTGCCGTTCGAGGTGGTTTGGCGTCCCGTTGAAGCAGCGCCCGGCAGGCAGGGTGCGCGCTGGGCGACGGTCGGCGACATGGGGCCCGTCCCGGCCGACGCCCGCTCCCAGGTCCTGCCCGGCGCCGAGCACCATCCGGACCTGGCCTCGCTGATCGCAGCCGGCCCCCCGCCCGATGTGGTGGTCGCGTTCTGCGGTACCGGACCGGACGCTGCCGCAACGGACCAGGTCGCCCAGGTCGCTCGTACCGCCGCGCATCGGGCCGTCCTGCTGGTCAAGGCCTGGCTGGCCGAGGAGCGTCTCGCCGACACACGACTGGTCGTCGCCACCCGGCGGGCGGTCGCGGTCGACGGCGGCCCGTGCGACGCCGGACAGGCGCCCGTCTGGGGCCTGTTCCGCTCCGCTCAGACCGAACACCCCGGCCGTTTCCTGCTGGTCGACCTCGACGACGACCCCGCCTCGCGAGCCGCCCTGCCCGCTGCCGTGGCCTGCGGTGAACCGCAGCTCGCGGTGCGCGGCGGCCGACTGCGCGCCCCGCGGATGGTACGGCCCGCGCCACCGGCCACCGCAGCCGCGGAGCGAGCCTTCGACCCCGACGGCACCGTTCTCCTCACCGGCGGCACCGGTGCTCTGGGACGGCTGATCACCCGTCACCTGGTGACCCGGCACGGGGCCCGCCGACTGCTGCTCATCAGCCGCCGGGGCGCCGACGCGCCGAACGCCCGGGAGACACTCGCCGAACTCAGGACGTATCCGGACGTGCACGTCACCGTCGCCGCCTGCGACGCGGCGGACCGGGCCGCGCTGACCGGCGTACTCGCGGACATTCCCGCCGAGCACCCGCTGACGGCGGTCGTGCACACCGCGGGCGTCATCCACGACGCGGTGGTCGAGGCCATCGACCCCGACGACCTCGACCGCGTGCTGCGACCCAAGATCGACGCCGCCTGGAACCTGCACGAACTGACCGCAGCCGCCGACCTGTCCGCCTTCGTGCTGTTCTCCTCCGTCTCCGGCGTCAACGGGGCGGCGGGGCAGGCCGGTTACGCGGCGGGCAACACCTTCCTCGACGCCCTGGCCCAACTGCGCCGGGACCGGGGACTGCCCGCCGTGTCGCTCGCCTGGGGCCCATGGGCTCCCACTGGGGGCATGACCGGCCGGCTCACCGAGACCGATCTGCGGCGCATGGGTCGCACGGGGCTGCTGCCCCTCCACGCGGAGCACGGGCTGGCGCTCTTCGACACCGCGCTGCTCCGGCCGGGTCCGGCCCTGCGTGTGCCGCTGGCGCTGTCCCTGCCGGTCGTGCGCCGTGCGGCACACGAGGGGCACGGACTTCCGCTCCACCGCGAACTGGCCGGATCCGCCTGGCGTGACCCCGCCGCGGCCGCTACCGCCACGGCCGAGTCCGCATCGGGCGGCACCACCCTCGACCAGCTGCTCACCGGCCGCTCCGACCAGGAGCAGGAGACCCTGCTCCTGGAACAAGTCCGCGCCCACGCCTCCGCGGTCCTCGGGCACCGCGACGGCAGGCGCGTCGAAGCGGCCCGCACCTTCAAGGAACTGGGCTTCGACTCGCTGATGGCGGTCGAACTGCGCAACCGGCTGACCACGGCCAGCGGCCGGCGCATGCCCGCCGGGCTGCTGTTCAACCAGCCCACCCCGCAGGCGGTCGCCCGCTATCTGCGCGCTCGGATCGGCCCGTCCGCCGCGCCCGCGACCGGATCCCTCACCGACGAGATCGGCCGGCTGGAGGAACGCGTGGCGAACGCGCCCGCCGACCAGCTGGACCTGGACGGCGTGACAGAACGGCTGCGCGCCCTGCTCGCCCGGTGCGAGGAGCGGTACGCCCTCACGGCTCCGGCCGTCACCCCGGGACCGGCCGGAGACGAGGGCGTCCGCACGGCACTGGAGGCAGCGAGCGTCGACGAGATCTTCTCCTTCATCGACCAGGAATTCGGTCACCAGGAATTCGGTCAACAGGCAACCGGTCACCGGGAATTCGGCGACCAGACATTCGGTGCCGGCCGGCAAGAGCTCGGAGAGTGACGGGACATGGCTGAAGCAGAGAAGCTGGTCGAGTATCTCAAGCGCGTCACGGCCGAACTGCACGAGACCCGGGGGCGGCTGCGCCGGGCGGAGGCCGGCCTGCGTGAGCCGATCGCGATCGTCGGCATGGCCTGTCGGCTGCCCGGGGGCGTCAACTCCCCGCAGGACCTGTGGGAACTCGTGGCCGCCGGCCGCGATGCCATCGGTGAGGTGCCCGCCGAGCGCGGCTGGGACGTCTCGTTCCCCGGGGGCTTCCTGCCGGACGTGGCCGGCTTCGACGCCGCGTTCTTCGGGATCTCACCGCGCGAGGCCGCCGCCATGGACCCGCAGCAGCGGCTGCTCCTGGAGACCGCCTGGGAGGCCTTCGAGCGCGCCGGGATCGACCCCCGGTCGGCCGCCGCGAAGCGCACCGGAGTGTTCGCCGGGCTCGTCGCGCAGGACTACGGACCCCGGCTGGACGAGGCACCCGACGACGTCGGCGGACACGTCCTGACCGGTACGACGGCGAGCGTCGCCTCCGGCCGTATCGCCTACACCTTCGACTTCGAGGGCCCGGCGGTCACCGTGGACACCGCCTGCTCGTCCTCCCTGGTCGCCCTGCACCTGGCGGCCGACGCGCTGCGGCGCGGTGACTGCGACCTGGCCCTGGCCGGCGGGGTGTGCGTACTGTCCACGCCCGGCACGTTCCTGAGCTTCGAGCGGCAGGGCGGGCTGGCCGCGGACGGCCGCTGCAAGGCGTTCGGCGCGGGCGCGGACGGCACGGGGTGGTCCGAGGGCGCCGCGCTGCTGCTCGTCGAGCGGCTGTCGGACGCTCGCCGCAACGGCCATCCGGTCCTCGCGGTCGTCCGGGGCTCGGCGGTCAACCAGGACGGCGCGTCCAACGGCCTCACCGCGCCCAACGGCCCCGCGCAGGAGCGGGTCATCCGGGCCGCGCTCGCCGACGCGGGACTGACCGCCGCCGACGTGGATGCGGTGGAGGCACACGGCACCGGCACCCGGCTCGGAGACCCCATCGAGGCCGAGGCGCTGCTGGCGACATACGGACACCATCGTGAACGGCCGCTCCATCTGGGCTCGTTGAAGTCGAACATCGGACACACGCAGGCCGCCGCCGGTGCCGCCGGGGTCATCAAGACCGTGCTGGCCCTCCGGGAAGGCGTGCTGCCGAGGACCCTGCACGTGGCCGAGCCGAGCGGTGAGGTGGACTGGGACTCGGGCGCGGTACAGCTGCTGACGGGGCCTCAGCCCTGGCCGGAGACGGGGCGACCGCGCCGGGCGGCCGTGTCGTCGTTCGGGATCAGCGGCACCAACGCCCATGTCATCGTCGAACAGCCGCCCGCCGACGACGGCATCGACCCGGCCGGTCCCGAAGCTCCGCGCGCCGAGCCCTTCGCCGCGCCGCCCTTCCTGGCCTGGCCGCTCACCGCCCGCTCCGAGGCGGCGCTGCGCGCCCAGGCCCGCACCCTGCACCGGTACGCCCGGTCGGCCGCGGCCGACGCGTCACCCGCCGACATCGCCCGGTCGCTCGCCACCACCCGGACCGCCATGGAACACCGCGCGGTGGCCCTCGCCCCCGACGGCGACGGCCTGCACGTCCTGCTGGAGCGGATCGCCGACGGCGCCACCGTGCCGGGAGTGGTCCGCGGCACCGCTTCCGGCCCCGCCCGCACGGTCCTCGTCTTCCCCGGCCAGGGCTCCCAGTGGGCCGGCATGGCGGTGGACCTGCTGGACGCCTCCCCGGTGTTCGCCCGCCGGATGGCCGCGTGCGAGGCGGCCCTCGCCCCGTTCACCGACTGGACCCTCACCGACGTACTGCGCGCCCCCGACGCCGCCGAGCTGCTCACGAAGGTGGACGTGGTCCAGCCCGCACTGTGGGCGGTCATGGTGTCGCTCGCCGAACTGTGGGCGTCCTGCGGTGTACGGCCGGACGCGGTCGTGGGCCACTCCCAGGGCGAGATCGCAGCCGCCGTCGTCGCCGGTGCGCTGACCCTGGAGGACGGCGCCCGTGTCGTCGCCCTGCGTTCCCGGGCACTGACCGAACTGCCCGACCGCGGCGGCATGCTGTCGCTCACCGAACCGGCCGACGCCGCGCGCGCCCGGCTGGCCGGCCGACCGGACCGCCTCGACATCGCCGCCGTCAACGGCCCCTCCTCGGTGGTCGTGGCGGGTGATGACAGCGCGCTGGACGAGCTGGCGGCCGACTGCGCGCGCGACGGGGTGCGCGCCCACCGTGTCAACATCGACTACGCGTCCCACTCGCGGCGGGTCGATGTCCTGGAGGAGCGGCTCGCCGAACTCCTCGCCCCCGTACGGCCCCGCGCCGCCGCCACCCCCTTCTACTCACCGCTCACCGGCAGCCGCCTGAACACCACCGGGCTCGACGCGGGCTACTGGTACCGCAGCCTGCGCCACACCGTCCGCTTCGAGGAGGCCACCCGCGCCCTCCTGGACGACGGCCACACCCTGTTCATCGAGGTCAGCCCCCACCCGGTCCTCGTCGCCGCCCTCCAGGGCACGATCGACAGCGTCACCGGGCACACCGGCATCGAGCAGACCGGCACGGAGCAGACAAGCACTGAGCACACAGGCACCGAGCACACAGGAACCGCGGGCATCGCCGCATCGCCCTCCGGCACCGACGGCGCCGCCGCCCTCGGCACGCTGCGCCGTGGGCCGGGCGGCCGGCCCGAACGGTTCGTCGAGGCGCTCGCGGAGGCCTACACGCACGGAGCACCGGTCGACTGGACGGCCCTGCTCACCGGCTGCGCCGCCGGCGCCCGCCGCGTCGAACTGCCCACGTACGCCTTCCAGCGCTCCCGGCACTGGCTCGACCGACCCGACCAGACCGCTGCCGACCCCGGCACCGCCGCCCTGTGGGAGGCCGTCGACCGCGGGGACCTGCCCGCCGTCGCCGAGCAGTTGGGCGTACCGGCCGACGACTCCCTCGACAGCACCGTGCGCGCCCTGGGCGCGTGGCGGGCCGACGCCCGGCAGACCGCCGTGCTCGACCGCATGCGCTACCGGGTCACCTGGAAGGCCGTGCCCGCGCCGGAGGGGGCCGCGCTTTCCGGGGACTGGCTGCTCCTGGTGCCCGGTGGAGCAGACGCCCCCGGCGCCGACCTGGTCTCCTGGGCCGCGTCCGCCCTGTCCGAGCACGGCGCCGCCCGGGTGGAGCGGATCCCGGTCGACGCCGCGACCGGACGCGAGGAACTCGCCGGGCTGCTGCGCGCGCACGGGCCCGCCGCCGGAGTCGTCTCGCTCCTCGGAGTCGATGCGGCCCCCCACCCCGGCCATCCGTCCGTTCCGGTCGGCGTCGCCACCACCCTGACCGCCGTACAGGCCACCCTGGACGCCGGCACGACCGGCCCGCTGTGGTGCCTGACCCGGGGCGCGGTCACCACCCACGACGGCTCCGACGGCCCGGCCGAGGCGGAGATCAGCCCTGAACAGGCGCAGATCTGGGGACTCGGCCGGGTCGCCGGGCTGGAGGCGCCCGCCGCCTGGGGCGGTCTGGTCGACCTGCCGCCACGGCTCGACGCCGCTGCCGCCCGCACGCTGTGCGCCGTACTCGCCGAGCCCGGAGACGAGCAGGAATGGGCACTGCGCGATGACGGACCCCGGGTCCGCCGTCTCGTCCGGGCCCCGCGCCGCACCGTCCGGCCCGCCCGCGGCTGGCGACCCCGCGGCACGGTGCTGGTCACCGGCGGGACCGGTGCCCTCGGCGGTCACGTCGCCCGTCGACTGGCCCGCGAGGGCGCCGAGCACCTGGTGCTGACCAGCCGCCGCGGCGCCGAGACGCCCGGCGCGGGCGAACTCGCCCGGGAACTGCGCGACCTCGGCGCCCGCGTCACCCTCGCCGCCTGCGACGCCGCCGACCGCGACGCGCTGGCCGGCGTCCTCGCGGCGATCCCCGCCGAGCACCCGCTCACCGCCGTCGTGCACACCGCGGGCGTCAGCGCTCTGGAGCGGCTCGACACGACCACCCCCGCCGACCTCGCCGCGACGGCCGCGGGCAAAGTCGACGGTGCACGCCATCTGGACGAACTCCTCGCCGGGTACGACCTCGACGCCTTCGTCCTGTACTCCTCCGTCGCCGCCGTGTGGGGCGGTTCCCACCAGGCGGCCTACGCCGCGGCCAACGCCCATCTCGACGCCCTCGCCGCCCGCCGCCGCGCGCGCGGACTGACCGCCACCTCGGTGGCCTGGGGCAGTTGGGCCGGCGGCGGCATGGTCGACGACAGGATCCAGCGCGTGTTCGAGCGGATCGGCGTACGGTCCATGAAGCCGGACACCGCCCTCACCGCACTGTGGGACGCCCTGGGCCGCGACGAGACCCAGCCGGCCGTCACGGACATGGACTGGGCGGCGTTCGGACGGAGCTTCGGCCTCGCCCGGCGCCGCACCCTCATCGACGAGATCCCCGAAGCCGCCCCCGCGGCGCACACCGCCGAGCCCCAGGGGCGTACGGCGGACACCTCCGCCCTCGCCGGACGGCTGACCGGCCTCACCGAGCGCGAGCGCGACCGTCTGCTGCTCGATCTCGTACGGTCCGCCACGGCCGCCGCCCTGGGCCACGCGGGCGTCGACGCGATCACGGCCTCCGACAGCTTCCGCGACCTCGGCACCGACTCCGTCACCGCCGTGGACCTGCGCAACCGGCTCACCGCGGCCACCGGCCTGCGACTGCCCACCACCCTCGTCTTCGACCACCCCACCCCCGCCGCCGTGGCCGCCGCCCTGCGCGTGCTGCTGGTCACCGAACCGTCCCCGACCTCGGCTCCGGCCCCGGCCCTGGCCGCCGCGTCGGCCTCCGGCGCCCGCCCGGTCGCGGAGGACCCCGTGGTCGTCGTCTCCATGGCCTGCCGGCTGCCCGGCGGCGTCCGCTCGCCCGAGGACCTGTGGCGGCTGGTCGCCGAGGGCCGCGACGGCATCACGGCCTTCCCCGCCGACCGGGGCTGGCGGCCCGCCGCCTCCGTCCCCACGGCCGAGGGCGGCTTCCTGTACGACCTCGCCGACTTCGATGCCGCGTTCTTCGGCATCTCGCCGCGTGAGGCGCTGGCGATGGACCCGCAGCAGCGGCTCCTCCTGGAGACCTCCTGGGAGGCGCTGGAGCGGGCCGGCATCGACCCCCTGTCGCTGCGCGGCAGCCGCACCGGCGTCTTCGTCGGCGCGGGGAACTTCGACTACGCCACGCTCGCCGTCACCACCGAGGAGGGCCGGGACTACGCCCTCACCGGCTCGGCCGGCAGCGTGGCCTCCGGCCGGATCGCGTACACCCTCGGCCTGGAGGGCCCGGCGGTCACCGTCGACACGGCCTGCTCCTCCTCGCTCGTCGGCCTCCACCACGCAGTCCGGGCGCTGCGCGACGGCGAGTGCGGCCTCGCCCTCGTGGCGGGCGTCGCGGTGATGTCCACCGCCGTGGCGTACGAGGCGTTCGCCCGCCAGGGCGGCCTCGCCCCCGACGGCCGCTGCAAGGCGTTCGCGGCGTCCGCCGACGGTACGGGCTGGTCGGAGGGTGTGGGCGTACTGGTGGTGGAGCGCCTGTCGGACGCGCGGCGGGGCGGGCACCCGGTGCTGGCGGTGGTACGCGGCTCCGCGGTGAACCAGGACGGTGCCTCGAACGGCCTGACCGCGCCGAACGGTCCGTCCCAACAGCGGGTGATCCAGGACGCGTTGGCGAGCGCCGGGCTCGCGCCGACCGACGTGGACGCGGTGGAGGCACACGGCACGGGCACCCGGCTGGGCGACCCCATCGAGGCGCAGGCGCTGCTGGCGGCGTACGGGCAGGACCGTGAACGGCCGCTGTATCTGGGGTCGTTGAAGTCGAACATCGGTCATACGCAGGCCGCCGCGGGCGTCGCCGGAATCATCAAGACCGTGCTGGCGCTCCGGACCGGCGTACTGCCCCGCACCCTGCACGTCGACGAGCCCACCCCCGAAGTCGACTGGTCGGCGGGCACGGTGGAGCTGCTGACGGAGGAACGGGAGTGGCCGCGGACGGGGCGGGCACGCCGCGCGGGTGTGTCGGCGTTCGGGATCAGCGGGACCAACGCCCACGTCATCCTCGAAGAGATCCCCGAGGATGTGCCGTCGGCGGACCCCGCCCGGCCGCTCCCCGCCGTACCCCTGCTCCTGTCCGCGCGGGGGCCGGCGGCCCTGCGTGCTCAGGCCGCCCGCCTGCGGGACGCCATGAAGGCAGACGCCGAGCGGGGAGACGGTGCGTCCCTGCACGACGTCGGCCTGACGCTGGCCGTCCACCGCGCCGCACTCGATCACCGAGCCGCCGTGCCGGCCCCCGACCGGCAGTCCGCCCTGGCCGCCCTCGACGCGCTGGCCGAGGACCGTCCCGTCCGAGGGCTCCTGCGCGGGGTGGCCGCCGAGGCGGGCCTCGCGGTGGTGTTCTCGGGCCAGGGATCGCAGCGGATCGGGATGGGGCGTGAACTGTACGAGGCCTTTCCGGTGTTCGCCGCCGCCTTCGACGAAGTGTGCGCGGCCTTCGGGGACTTGCTGCCGCGCCCCTTGAAGGAGTCGGTGTTCGACGGCCCGGCGGACGAGCTGGACACCACGGGGGTGGCCCAGCCCGCGCTGTTCGCCGTGGAGGTGGCCCTGTTCCGGCTGCTGGAGTCGTGGGGGGTACGACCGGATGTCCTGCTGGGACATTCGCTGGGCGAACTGGTCGCCGCGCACGTGGCGGGCGTGTGGTCGACGCGGGACGCCTGCCGGGTCGTCGCGGCGCGGGGCCGGCTGATGCAGGCGCTACCGTCCGGCGGTGCGATGTGGGCCGTCCAGGCCGCGGAGACCGAGATCGCGGACCTGCCCGGGGTGTCGGTCGCGGCGGTGAACGGCCCCTCCTCGCTGGTGCTGTCCGGGGTGCGGGACGCGGTACGGGAGCAGGCCGAGCGGTTCGCCGCGGACGGGCGCCGGGTCAAACAGCTGACGGTCAGTCACGCGTTCCACTCCGCGCTCATGGAGCCGATGCTGGACGACTTCGCCGAGGTGCTGGCGGGCGTCGCGTTCCACGAGCCGACCATCCCTGTCGTGTCGAACGTGACCGGTCAGGTGGCCGCGGGGGAGTTGTGCTCCCCGGACTACTGGATACGGCACGTACGCGCCACGGTCCGGTTCGCCGACAGCGTCCGGACACTGCGGACCCGGCACGTGGGCACCGTGCTGGAGGTCGGCCCCGACGGCTCGCTGATGTCGATGGTGGAGGAGAGCGAACCGGAGCTGGCCGGAGTCCCGGCGCTGCGCCGGGACGGGGACGAGGCGACCGCGCTGCTGTCCGCGCTGGCGCGGCTCCACGTGCGCGGCGCCGACGTCGACTGGCGCGCGGTGTTCGCCGGAACCGGAGCCCGGCGCACGGAGCTGCCGACGTACGCCTTCCAACGCCGCCGCTACTGGCCGCGCACCGACGGCGCGCCCTCGGCCGCCACACTGGCCGCCGCGGGACTGGGCGCGGCCGGCCACCCCCTGCTGCACACCTGGCTCGTCCCGGCCTCCGGCGGCGAGGCCTTCGCGACCGGCCGGCTCTCGGCGGCGACGCATCCCTGGCTGGCGGACCACACGGTGCTCGGCACCGTCCTGCTGCCCGGCACCGCCTTCCTGGACCTGGCGTGCTGGGCCGGGCAGCGGCTCGGCTGCCCGGAGCTGTCCGAGCTGACCCTGTACACCCCGCTGGCGCTGCCCGGCGACACGGCAGCCGACCTCCACCTCGTGGTGGGAACGGCGGACGGGGCGGGGCGCCGCACGGTCGCCGTCTACTCCCGGCCCGTCGCGGCCGCAGCCGGCGACGATTCGACGAATGCTGACGGCCCACCGGACGACGACCGGCCCTGGACACGGCACGCCGAGGGAGTGCTGGTGCCCTCACTCGCCGCACCGGCCGAAGACCCGAGTACGTCCGGTACGGAGGCCGCTGCGGGGGCCGCCGGCCGGCACGCCGAGAGCACGTCCCCCCACGCTCGGCCGCGCTCGCCCGGGGGGACCCCCACGACGTCGCCCGCCACGTCTTCGGCACCGGTGCCGGCAGCGGAGCCCGTCCCTGCCGTGGCCTGGCCGCCGGCCGCCTGCACGCCCGTTCCGCTGGACGACTTCTACCCGGGCCTGATCGAGGCCGGGTTCGACTACGGGCCGTCCTTCCAGGGCCTTCGCTCGGTACGGCGCGCCGACGACACACCGGACGTGCTGTTCGCCGAGGTGGAACTGCCCGAGGAGGAACGGACGTCGGCAGCGCGGTTCACCGTGCACCCCGCCCTGCTGGACGCCGCCCTGCACGCCCTCGGCGTGGACCTGCCGCCCGGCACGCCCGCCCGGCTGCCCTTCACCTGGACCGGCGTACGGGTCCACGCGACCGGCGCCGACGCCCTGCGGGTCCGGCTGACCCGAGGCGCGGACGGGTCGGTCGCGCTGACGGCGGTGGATGTCGCGGGCGCTCCCGTGGTCACCGTCGACGGACTCGTGCTGCGCGAGGTGACGCCGGACCGGCTGCCGGCCGGCGCGGGCCCGGCCGATCCCGACGCCCTGTTCCGGATCGGCTGGACCGCCCTGCCGCCGGCCGGGGCGACGGCCCCCGTCGAGTGGCTCGCCCTGCCCGTCACCGACGACGGACACCCCTGCCCCGGCCGGATCGCGGGGCGGCCGGACGCCGTGGTCGCGTACTGCCCGCCCGGCGATGTGCAGGACGCGACCGCCTTCGTACTGCGGTTGCTTCAGGAGTGGCTGGCCGAGGAACGGTTCGCCGACACGCCCCTGGTGGTCGTCACCAGAGGGGCCGCGACGGTACCGGAGGCGGGCCTGCTGGGGGAGGCGGTCCGGCCCGGCGACGGAACCGACGGGACCGGTGGAACCGACGGGGCGGCCGAGGCGCTCGCCCATGCCGCCGCGGCGGGCCTGGTCCGCGCCGCACAGGCCGAACACCCGGGCCGCTTCCTGCTGTTGGACGCCGACGGAGCAGCACCCGTCGAACTGCCCGTCGCCGAGACCCTCGCCTGCGGAGAGCCCGACCTCGCCGTCCGCTCCGGACGCCTCCACGGCCGCCGCCTGCTGCGCGCCACGGACAGGGCGCCCCTCACCGAACCCGAACCGTCCGGCCCGTGGCGGCTGGACTCCACCCGCCGCGGCTCGATCACCGACCTGGCGCTGGTCCACCACCCGGACGTAGAACGGGAGCCCGCCCCCGGCGAGGTGCGGATCGCCGTCCGCGCAGCGGGAGTCAACTTCCGGGACACCATGATCGCCCTCGACATGTATCCGGGACAGGCCGAACTCGGCATCGAGGGCGCCGGAGTGGTCCTGAAGACCGGTCCCGGCGTCACCGGGTTCGTGCCCGGCGACCGGGTCATGGGCATGCTGGACGCCGCCTTCTCGCCGGTCGCCGTCACCGACCACCGGCTGCTGGCCCCCGTACCCGACGGGTGGAGTTTCGCGCGGGCCGCCGCCGTGCCCGTGGCCTACCTGACCGCCTGGTACGGGCTGCGCGACCTCGCAGAGCTCGGCCCGGGGCAGCGCGTCCTCGTGCACGCCGGGGCGGGCGGCGTCGGCAGTGCGGCCGTCCGGCTCGCCCGGCATCTCGGCGCCGAGGTGTTCGCCACCGCGAGCGCCGCCAAACACCCCGCGCTGCGCGCGGCCGGACTGGATGACGCGCACATCGCGGACTCCCGCGACACCGGCTTCCGCGAGCGGTTCCTCGCGTACACCGCCGGCGAGGGCATGGACGTGGTCCTCAACTCCCTCGCGGGCGAGTTCATCGACGCCTCACTCGAACTGCTGCCACGCGGCGGCCACTTCATCGAGATCGGCAAGACCGATCCGCGCGACCCCCGCCAGGTCGCCGCCGACCACCCGGGCGTCCGCTACCGGGCCTTCGACCTGGGCGACGCGGGCCCCGACCGCATCCAGGAGATACTCGCCGGCCTGTCCGCGCTCTTCACCGACGGCGACCTCACGGCGCCGCCCGTCACCACCTGGGACGTGCGCCGCGCGCCCGAGGCGTTCCGGGCCGTCGCCCAGGCCCGCCTCGTCGGCAAGGCGGTCCTCACCCTCGCCCCCGGCCCCGCCGCGGACGGCACGGTCCTCGTCACCGGCGGCACCGGCACCCTCGGCGCCCAGGTCGCCCGCCACCTGGCCGCCCGGCACGGCGTCCGGCGACTCGTGCTGACCTCCCGCTCGGGCGCGGCCGCCCCGGGCGCCGACGCGCTGCTCGCCGACCTCGCCGCAGCCGGCGCCGAGGCACGCGTCGCGGCCTGCGACATCGGCGACCGCGCCGCCGTCGGCGCCCTGCTGGACCGGATCGCCGCCGACGGCCACCGGCTCACCGGCGTCGTGCACTGCGCCGGAACCGTCGACGACGGAGTCCTCACCTCCCTCACCCCTGACCGCCTCGGTCCCGTCCTGCACGCCAAGGCCCACGGCGCCCGCCACCTGCACGAACTGACCCGCGACCTGGACCTGTCGCACTTCGTGCTGTTCTCCTCGGCCTCCGCCACCTTCGGCGCCGCCGGACAGGCCAACTACTGCGCCGCCAACGCCTACCTCGACGCCCTCGCCGAGCGGCGCGCGGCCGACGGACTGCCCGCCGTGTCCATCGCCTGGGGCCTGTGGGAGCAGACCAGCGGCATGACCGCCGCGCTCGGCGAACGAGACCGGGAGCGGCTGCGCCGTACCGGCACCACCGCCCTGTCCACCGAGCGCGCCCTCGCCCTCTTCGACACCGCGCTCACCGCCTCGGGCCGCACGGTCACGGCCGCCCCCCTCGATCTCGCCGCACTCCGCGCCCGCCACCGGGACCGGCCCGCGCCCGCCCTGCTGCGCGAACTCCTCGCCACCGGCCCGCGCCGCGCCGCGACCGCCGTACGGCACCGGGCCGCGGACCCCGGCGCCGACTTCGCCGCCCGGCTCGCCGCGCTGCCCGCCGACGAGCGCACCGCCTACGTCCTCGCCCTGGTCCTGGACCACACCGCCCAGGTCCTCGGCCACGCACGGGCCGACGACGTCGATCCCGACCAGGCGTTCAAGGACCAGGGCTTCGACTCGCTCACCGCGGTCGAACTGCGCAACCAGCTCCGGTCGGCGACCGGACTGACCGCCCCGGCGACGCTGATCTTCGACCATCCCTCGCCCGTCGCACTCGCCGACCACCTGCTCCGGCAGGCCGTGCCCGCCGGGCCCGGCCCGCAGGAGCGGCTGCGACGCGACCTCGACCGTCTTGAGACGGCCGCGGAAGCACTGACACCCGACGATCCGGACCATGCCGAGGTGGCCGACCGACTGCGCAGAATCCTGCACCGGCTCGACGCCCCCACGTCCGCCGCGGCCGAAACGGCCGACGGCGGGGAGACGCTCCACGCGGCCACCGCCGACGAGGTTCTCGCCTACATCGACAGCCAGTTCGGCGACCTCACCTGACCCCCGTACCGTACGGCCGAATCGGAGTACCCGTGGCGAACGACGACAAGGTTGTTGACTATCTCAAGCGGGTGACCGCCGACCTCCAGCGCACCCGCAAGCGGCTGCTAGAACTGGAGACGGACCGCCGGGAGCCCGTGGCGATCGTGGCGATGGCCTGCCGTTTCCCCGGCGGGGTGAACGCCCCCGAGGACCTGTGGGACCTGGTCCGTGAAGGCCGGGACGCCATCGGCGAGTTCCCTGGCGACCGGGGCTGGCGCACCGACGCGCTGGAGGCCGCGGGCGTCCGTCTGGAGGGCGGATTCCTGCCCGGCGCGGCCGAGTTCGACGCCGACTTCTTCGGCGTCTCGCCGCGTGAGGCGCTGGCGATGGACCCGCAGCAGCGGCTCCTCCTGGAGACCTCCTGGGAGGCGGTCGAACGCGCCGGCCTCGACCCGGCCGCACTCAAGGGCACCGACGGCGGAGTCTTCGTCGGCATGACCGACCAGAAGTACGGACCGCGGGACGACGAGGCCCTGCGCGAGGTCCGGGGCCATGTGCTCACCGGCACCACCAGCAGCGTCGCCTCCGGCCGCCTCTCCTACTTCTACGGCCTGGAGGGCCCGGCGCTGACCGTCGACACGGCCTGCTCCTCCTCCCTGGTCGCGCTGCACCTGGCCACCCGCGCGCTGCGTGCCCGTGAATGCTCCTTCGCGCTGGTCGGCGGCGCGGCCGTGATGGCCGACCCCGGGCTGTACGAGGAGTTCCTGCTGCAGGGCGGCCTGGCGGGCGACGGCCGTTGCAAGTCCTTCTCGGCCGCCGCCGACGGCACCGGCTGGGGCGAGGGCGTCGCCGTCCTCGCCCTGCGCCGGCTGTCCGACGCGCAGCGCGAGAAGCAGCGCGTGCTCGCCGTGGTACGCGGCACCGCCGTCAACCAGGACGGTGCCTCCAACGGACTGACCGCTCCCAACGGCCCCTCCCAGCAGCGGGTCATCCGTGCCGCGCTGGCCGACGCCGGGCTCAGCCCCGCCCAGATCGACGCCGTTGAGGCACACGGCACCGGCACGCGGCTCGGGGACCCCGTCGAGGCCCAGGCACTGCTCGCCGCCTACGGCCAGGACCGGCCCGAGGGGCGACCCCTGTGGCTGGGCTCCCTGAAGTCCAACATCGGCCATACGCAGGCCGCGGCCGGCGTCGGCGGTGTCATCAAGACCGTGATGGCACTCCAGGAGGGCGTACTGCCACGCACCCTGCACGCGGACGAGCCCACGACCGAGGTGGACTGGTCTTCGGGCGCGGTGGAGTTGCTGGCCCAGGAGCGGGCATGGCCGGAGACGGGCCGCCCGCGCCGGGCAGGGGTGTCGTCGTTCGGGATCAGCGGCACCAACGCCCACGTGATCCTGGAACAGGCCCCTGCCACGGAGGCATCCGTGGCGGCAACCCCCTCTCCTGCGGGCTCCGCAGGCGAAGAGCCCGCGGTCGCGGGGGCGGCCGGCGTGGACCCTGCCGCTGCGGGCTCCGTCGCCGAGGCTCCTGCTGCCTCGGGTGCCGTGCCGGCGGGTTCGGCTGTTGGGGAAGCCCCCGAAGCGGCCTCCGCCCCGGCTGCCGTCGGCGTCGGGACTTCGGCTCCCGAGATCCATGCCGCTGTCGAGTCTCCGGCCGACGACACCCCGGTACCCCTACCCGTACCCCTGCTCCTCTCGGCCCGCGGCCCCGAAGCACTGCGTGCCCAAGCCGGGCGGCTGCGCGACCTCGTGGCGCGCGAGCACGCTCCCGCGCCGCTGTCCGTCGCGCGGGCGCTCGCAGGCTCCCGCGCCCGTTTCGCGCACCGGGCCGTCGTCGTGGGCACCGGACGCGACGAACTCCTCGCGGGACTCGACGCCCTCGCGCACGGCCGCCCCGACGCCCGCGTCGTGCGCGGCACCGAGGGCCGGGCCGGACCGCTCGCGTTCCTCTTCACCGGCCAAGGCGCCCAGCGAGCCGGCATGGGCCGCGAACTGTACGCCGCCCAGCCGGTGTTCGCGGCGGCCTTCGACGCCGTACGCACCCGGGTCGACCCCCGCCTGGACCGACCACTCGCCGAAGCCCTCGACTCCGAGGAGCTGATCGGCCGGACCGCGTACACACAGACGGCCCTGTTCGCCTTCGAGGTCGCCCTCTACCGGCTCCTCGAACACTGGGGCCTGACGCCCGACTACCTGCTCGGCCACTCCATCGGCGAACTCGCCGCCGCGCACGTCGCCGGCGTGCTCTCCCTCGACGACGCCTGCACCCTGGTCGCCGCCCGTGCCACCTTCATGCAGGCGCTCCCGGAAGGCGGCGCCATGCTCGCCGTCGAGACCGCCGAGGACGACGTACCCGGCCTCCTCGACGCAGCCGGAACCGCCGCCCTGCTCGCCGTCGCCGCCGTCAACGGCCCGCGCGCCACCGTGCTCTCGGGCCCGGCCGACGCGGTGGACGCCACGGCCGCGCTCTGCGCGGAACGCGGTCTGCGGACCCGGCGCCTCCAGGTCAGCCACGCCTTCCACTCCCCGCTGATGGAACCGATGCTCGACCGGTTCCGCGAGGTCGCCGAGAGCCTGACCTTCCACGCGCCGCGCATCCCCGTCGTCTCCAACGTCACCGGCGGACTCGCCACCGAGGAGCAACTCCGCTCGCCCGACTACTGGGTACGGCACGTGCGCGAGACCGTACGGTTCCACGACGGCGTACGCCTGCTCGGCGAACTCGGCGTCGGAGCCTGCCTGGAACTCGGCCCCGGCGGCGTCCTCAGCGTGCTGGCCCGCGACAGCCTGGCCGACCTGCCCGGCGGCGCCGCCCCCGCGCTCGTCGCCTCGCTGCCGCGCGGCCACCACGAACCGACCGCCCTGCTGACCGCGCTCGGCGAACTCCACGTCCGCGGAGTCGCCGTCGACTGGGCCGCCGTGCTCGGCCTCTCCGAGGGCCCCGCAGTGGACCTGCCGACCTACCCGTTCCAGCGCAGCCGCTTCTGGCTGCCCGCCACGGCCGGAACCGGCGCCGTACTGCTGAGCGCTCCGCCGCCCGCCGCCGACGGGCGGACCGCCGTATCCGGTCGCTCCATCGACCTCGACCATTCCATCGATCTGGACCTGGTGCGACGGGTCGCCGCCGCCGTGCTCGGCCACTCCTCCCTGGACGCCGTCCCACCGGACCGCTCCTTCAAGGAACTCGGCTTCGACTCGTTGTCCGCCGTGCGGTTCCGCGACAGCCTCGCCGAGGAGAGCGGACTGCCGCTGCCCGCCACACTGGTCTTCGACCATCCGACCCCCGAAGCGGTCGTCCGCCATCTCAACGACGAACACACCGACACCATCGTCAGCGCCCGCTCCCGTGCCTCGGACGAACCGCTGGCCGTGGTCGGCATGGCCTGCCGCTACCCGGGCGGTGTCAGCAGTCCCGAAGACCTCTGGCAGTTGGTCGCCTCGGCCGGTGACGGCGTCACCGCCTTCCCGCGCGACCGGGGCTGGGACCTGTCCGAGCGGCGCCGGATCGACGGCCGCACCCCGACCACCGGCGGATTCCTGCACGGCGCCGCCGAGTTCGACGCGGCGTTCTTCGGCATCTCACCGCGTGAGGCGCTGGCGATGGACCCGCAGCAGCGGCTGCTCCTCGAAACCTCCTGGGAGGCCCTGGAACGCACCGGCCTGGACCCGGCTTCCCTGCGCGGCAGCCGGACCGGCGTCTTCGCGGGCATCGCGGGCTCCGACTACGCCGAGGTACTCGCGGCCACCGCCGAGACCGAGGGCCACGTCATGACCGGCACAGCGGGCAGCGTCGTCTCCGGGCGCATCTCGTACGTGCTCGGTCTCGAAGGCCCGGCGGTCACCGTGGACACGGCCTGCTCCTCGTCCCTGGTCGCCCTGCACCTCGCGGGGCAGGCCCTGCGGGCGGGTGAGTGCGACCTCGCGCTCGCGGGCGGCGTCACCGTCATGAACACCATCGGAGGCTTCCTGGAGTTCGCCCGCCAGGGCGGCCTCGCGTCGGACGGCCGGTGCAAGGCGTTCTCGGACACCGCCGACGGCACCGGCTGGGCCGAAGGCGCGGGCGTACTGGTGGTGGAGCGCCTGTCGGACGCGCGGCGCAACGGTCATCGGGTGCTGGCGGTGGTGCGGGGTTCGGCGGTGAACCAGGACGGTGCGTCGAACGGTCTGACCGCGCCGAACGGCCCGTCCCAACAGCGGGTGATCCGGGCGGCGTTGGCGACTGCGGGGCTCGCTCCGACAGATGTGGACGCGGTGGAGGCGCATGGGACGGGCACCCGGCTGGGCGATCCGATCGAGGCGCAGGCGCTGCTGGCGACGTACGGCCGCGACCGACCCGTCGACAGGCCCCTGTGGCTGGGCTCGCTGAAGTCCAACATCGGCCACAGCATGGCGGCAGCCGGTGTCGGGGGTGTCATCAAGACAGTGATGGCGCTCCGGGAGGGTGTGTTGCCACGCACCCTGCACGTGGACGAGCCGACGAGTCAGGTGGACTGGTCGGCGGGCACGGTACGGCTGCTGACGGAGCATCAGTCGTGGCCGGAGACGGGGCGCCCGCGCCGGGCGGGCGTGTCGTCGTTCGGCATGAGCGGCACCAACGCCCACCTCATCCTCGAACACGCCCCTGAAGAACCCGCCCCTGAAGTACCCGGCGGCGCTGACAAGGGCGACGAAACCGCCGCACGCCCCTGGCTCCTCTCCGCCCGAACCCCTGAGGCCCTGCGCGCCCAGGCCGCCCGCCTCGCCGACCATCTCGACCACACCGACGCCGACGAGGCAGCCGTCGGCAGGGCACTGCTGAACAGCCGCTCGCTCTTCGAGCACCGAGCGGTCGTCATCGGCCACGACCGCGCCGAACTGCTGACCGGCGTACGAGCCCTCGCCGACGGCACGGCCACCGCCCCGACGGTGATCAGCGGTATCACCGGACCGGTCGGCCGCGGCCCCGTGTTCGTGTTTCCGGGTCAGGGGTCGCAGTGGGTGGGGATGGGGGTGGAGTTGCTGGAGTCCTCGCCGGTGTTCGCGGGGCGGATGGGTGAGTGTGAGCAGGCTCTGTCCGCGTTCGTGGACTGGTCGCTGATCGAAGTCCTGCGCGGGGGCGGGGAGTTGGACCGGGTGGACGTGGTCCAGCCGGTGCTGTGGGCGGTGATGGTGTGCCTTGCCGAGGTGTGGCGCTCGTACGGGGTGGAGCCGGCCGCCGTGGTCGGCCACTCCCAGGGGGAGATCGCCGCCGCGGTGGTGGCGGGAGCGCTGACGTTGGAGGACGGCGCCAAGGTGGTCGCACTCCGCTCGCAGGCGATCCTGGCGCTGTCCGGGCAGGGCGCGATGGCTTCGGTGCAGCTGCCGGTCGACGACGTACGCGCCCTGGGCGCGGTGGCGGACGGTCGAGTCGACGTGGCCGCCGTCAACGGTCCGTCCTCGGTGGTCGTCGCGGGCGCTCCCGCCGACGTCGATGAGGTGGTCGCCGAGGCTGTCGCGCTGGGGGTGCGGGCCCGGCGGGTCGAGGTGGACTATGCCTCGCACTCCGCGCAGGTGGAGGAGATCCGCGATGAACTCCTCGACGTGCTCGACGGGTTGGCACCCTGTGCCTCCCGCGTGCCCTTCCACTCCACGGTCACCGCGGACCGGTTCGACACGGTGGGGCTGGACGGCGAGTACTGGTACCGGAATCTGCGTTCCACCGTCCGCCTCGAACCCACCGTCACCGGTCTGGTCGAGGCCGGACACCACGTGTTCGTCGAGATCAGTCCGCACCCAGTACTGACCGCGCCCATCGCGGAGACCGCCGAACGCGCGGGCGTCGAGCCGCTCGTCGCGGGCACCCTGCGCCGGGGCGAGTCCGGCCTCGCCCGTGTGTTCGCCTCGCTCGCCGAACTGGCCGTGGCCGGTGTACGCGTGGACTGGACGCCGGCCTACGCCGACCACCGGCCCGCATCGCCCGAGGCGCCGGTCGAGCTGCCGACCTACCCGTTCCAGCGGAGCCGTCACTGGCCGCAGACGCTGCCCGGCACTCCCGTGGCGGACCCGGCACACGAGGAGTTCTGGCGGGCCGTCGAGGAGCAGGACGTCACCGCCCTCGCCGCCGCCCTGGCCCTGTCGGCCGACGAACCGGCGCTGCGCACCGTCCTGCCCGCGCTCTCCTCCTGGCGCCGGGAGCGTCGCGAGCGCACCGCCGTGGACGCCTGGCGCTACACCGTCGACTGGCGCCCGCTGACCCGGCCGGCCGCTCCCGCCGTGCTCCCGGGCACCTGGCTGATCGCCGTACCCGAGGCCCTGTCCGACGATCCGGCGCTCGCCGCGGCGGCCGCCGCCGTACAGGAGCGTGCCGAGCACGCCGTACTGCTGGCCGTGTCCGCGGACGACACCGCGGACACCCTCGCCGACGAGGTCCGGGCCGTCGGGCCTACCGGAGTGGTCGCGCTCACCGGCGCCGACACCACACCGCACCCCGCCGACCCGGTGGTGCCGACCGGACTCGCCACGACCCTGGCCCTTGTCCAGGCGCTCGTCAGGACGGGCGCGGCCGCCCCGTTGTGGTGCCTCACCCGCGGTGCCGTGGGCACCGCGGACGACGCCGGACCCGCCGACCCCGCCCAGGCAGCCGTCTGGGCACTGGGCCGCTGCGCCGCCGTCGAACTGCCGCAGCACTGGGGTGGGTTGATCGACCTGCCGACCGCCGCCGACGCGGCCACGCAGGAGCAGCTCCTCGCCGTACTCGCCGCGGACGACGGCGAGGACCAGGTCGCGCTGCGGGCCGGCGGGATCTTCGCCCGCCGTCTCGTCCACGCCACCGCCCCGGCGCGCGAGGGCTGGACCCCGCGCGGCACCGTGCTCGTCACCGGCGGCACCGGCGCCCTGGGCGCCCATGTCGCCCGCTGGCTCGCCCGCGACGGCGCTGACCACCTCGTTCTGCTCAGCAGGCGGGGGGCCGCCGCCCCGGGTGCCGGCGAACTCCGCGCCGAACTGGAGGAGTCGGGCGTACGGGTCACACTGGTCGCCTGCGACACCAACGACCGCGCCGCCCTGGCCGCCGCCCTCGCCGACATCGAAGGTGACGGCGACGGACCCGGAGACGGCAGCGGAGTCGGAGGTGGCTACGGAGGCGGCGACCGGATCCGGGCCGTCGTGCACGCGGCCGGCGTCGGCGTCCTCGGTCCCGTCGCGGAGGCACCGTTCGAGGATCTGGTCACGGTGCTGGCCGCCAAGGTCGCGGGCATCGAGAACCTCGAAGCGGTCCTCGACCCGGAACAGCTCGACGCGGTCGTCTACTTCTCGTCCATCACGGCCGTCTGGGGCGCGGGCGACCACGGCGTCTACGCCGCGGGCAACGCGGTGCTCGACGCGCGGGCCGAGCGGCGCAGTGCCGACGGCGTGCCGACCCTCTCCGTCGCCTGGGGGCCGTGGGCGGGCGGCGGCATGGTCTCCGACACCATCTACGACCAACTCCGCCTGACCGGCCTGCCCGTCATCGATCCGCAGACGGCGATCGCGGGCCTGCGTACCGTCCTCGCCGACGGCGAGACCTCGGTGATCCTCGCCGACGTCGACTGGGAGCGGTTCGCCGAGGTCTTCACCACGGGCCGCCGCAGCCATCTGCTGGACGACATCCCGGAAGCCCGGCCCGCCGCACCCGAGCAGACGCCCGGGGTCGAAGCCGGCGCTCCGGCCCCGGAACTCGCCCGCCGCCTGGCCGGTGTCGACCAGGCCGCGCGCACCCGGGCCCTGCGCGACCTCGTACGTGAACACGCCGCCGCCGTCCTCGGACACCCCGATCCGGACGCCGTCGACCCCCGACGCGCCTTCAAGGAGCTGGGCTTCGACTCGCTCACCGCCGTCGACCTGCGCAACCGGCTCACCACGGCCACCGGAGTACGGCTGCCCAGCACGCTCGTCTTCGACCACCCCACCATGACCGCGCTGGCCGGCTTCCTCAGCGACCGTCTCTTCGGCGCACAGGACCGCCCGGCCCCCGTGGTGGTCAGGGCCGCCGACCGCGACGACCCCATCGCCGTCGTCGCGATGGGCTGCCGCTTCCCTGGCGGCATCGGGTCCCCCGAGGACCTGTGGCGGGCCGTCGGCGAGGAGGCGGACCTCATCACCGCCTTCCCCACCGACCGCGGCTGGCCACTGCACCGGCTGCACGACCCCGACGAGGCCACCCCCGATTCCAGTTACGTCGACCACGGCGGCTTCCTCGGCGACGCGGCCCACTTCGACCCGGCGTTCTTCGGCATCTCGCCGCGCGAGGCGCCGGCGATGGACCCGCAGCAGCGGCTGCTCCTCGAAACCTCCTGGGAGGCGCTGGAACGGGCCGGCATCGACCCGTCGGGTCTGCGCGGCAGCCGTACGGCTGTCTACGTCGGCGTCAGCGAACAGGGGCACACCGCCCGCCTGTTGAACGCGGCCACCGACGTCGAGGGGTTCTTCGCCACCGGGGCCGCCGCGAGCGTGGCCTCCGGCCGAATCTCGTACACCCTCGGCCTGGAGGGCCCGGCGGTCACCGTCGACACGGCCTGCTCCTCCTCCCTGGTCGCCCTGCACCTGGCGGTGCAGGCCCTGCGGGCGGGGGAGTGCGACCTGGCGCTCGCGGGCGGCGCGACCGTGATGTCCGAGCCCGCCTCCTTCGTCGGCTTCAGCCGTCAGCACGCGCTGGCCCGCGACGGCCGCAGCAAGTCCTTCGCGGCCGCGGCCGACGGCTTCGCCCTCGCCGAAGGGGCGGGCATGCTGGTGGTGGAGCGCCTGTCGGACGCGCGGCGCAACGGGCACCCGGTGCTGGCCGTGGTATGCGGCTCCGCGGTGAACCAGGACGGTGCCTCGAACGGCCTGACCGCGCCGAACGGCCCTTCCCAGCAGCGGGTGATCCTCGCGGCGCTGGGCGACGCGGGACTGTCGCCGGTGGACGTGGACGCCGTCGAGGCACACGGCACCGGGACCCGGCTGGGCGACCCCATCGAGGCGCAGGCGCTGCTGGCGACGTACGGGCAGAACCGCGAACAGCCGCTGTATCTCGGATCGTTGAAGTCGAACATCGGTCATACGCAGGCCGCGGCCGGTGTCGGCGGTGTCATCAAGACCGTGATGGCCCTACGAGAGGGCGTGCTGCCCCGCACCCTGCACGTCGACGAGCCCACCCCCGAGGTCGACTGGTCGGCGGGCGCGGTGGAGTTGCTGACCGAGGCCCGGGAGTGGCCGCAGGAAGCGGGACGTCCGCGCCGGGCGGGTGTGTCGTCGTTCGGGATCAGCGGCACCAACGCCCACGTGATCCTCGAACAGGCCGACGCCGACGCCGACACCCGTCCCGAACCGGAACCAGAACCGGAATCGGAACCGGACCCCGGTGAGACGGCACCGGTCGTCGTCGCGGCCGTCGTCTCCGCGCGGGACGACGAGGCACTGCGCGCCCAGGCCGCCCGGTACGCCGGACTCCTGGCCGACGAACCCGGAATCCGCCTGCCCGACCTGGCGTTCTCCCTCGCCACGACCCGGGCCGTCCTGCCCACCGCCGTCGTCCTGGTGGCCGCCGATCACGACGAACTCCACCGGGAACTCACCACGCTCGCCGAGAACGGCGCCCTCACCGCCGACGAACCGTCGGACGGTGGTCTGGGGCTGGTGTTCTCGGGTCAGGGGTCACAACGGGTCGGTATGGGGCGTGAGTTGTACGAGGCCTTCCCGGTGTTCGCGGGGGCGTTCGACGAGGTGTGCGCGGCCTTCGACGATCTGTTGCCGAAGCCGTTGCGGGACGTGGTGTTCGACGGTCCGGCGGAGCAGTTGGAGTCCACGGGCTGGGCGCAGCCGGCGTTGTTCGCGGTGGAAGTCGCGCTGTTCCGGCAGCTGGAGTCATGGGGGGTGCGTCCGGATGCGGTGCTGGGGCATTCCCTGGGCGAGTTGGTCGCCGCGTATGTGGCAGGAGTGTGGTCGCTGGCGGATGCGTGCCGGGTGGTGGCGGCGCGTGGGCGGTTGATGCAGGCGTTGCCGGCGGGTGGGGCGATGTGGGCGGTCGAGGCTTCAGAGGCGGAGGTTTCCGAGAGTGCCGACGTGCCGGGTGTGTCGGTGGCGGCGGTCAACGGTCCGTCGTCGCTGGTGGTGTCGGGCGCGGAGGCGGCCGTGCGGGAGGTGGCGGACGGGTTCGCCGCTCAGGGGCGTCGGGTGAAGCGGCTGGCGGTCAGTCATGCGTTCCACTCCGGGCTGATGGAGCCGATGCTGGCCGAGTTCGCCGAGGTGCTGTCCGGCGTCGCCTTCCACGAGCCGGTGATTCCGGTGGTGTCGAACGTGACCGGGGAGGTGGCGGGGGAGGAGCTGTGCACCCCGGAGTACTGGGTGCGGCACGTGCGCGCCACCGTCCGGTTCGCCGACAGCGTCCGCACCCTGAGGGCCCAAAGCATCGGTACCGTACTGGAGTTGGGCCCCGACGGCTTGCTCGCCTCCATGGTTCAGGAGACGGCTCCGGACCTCCTCGCCCTCGGAGCTCTTCGCAAGGGGCGGGACGAGACGCGTTCCCTGGTGGGCGCGCTCGGACGGCTGCACGTCCGGTCGGTGCCCGTGGACTGGTCGGCGCTCCTCGCCGGGACGGGCGCGCGGCGGGTGGACCTGCCGACGTACGCCTTCCAGCGCAGCGCCTACTGGCTGGAGACGACCCGGCAGCAGACGGAGGCGGAGACCTCCGAGGGCCTGTACACACCGGTCTGGCAGCCGGTGGAGACGGTCGCCGCACCGGAGCCCGGCGCGCACTGGGCGGTGCTCGGCCGGGCCGACGGGCGGGCCGGCACCCTGGCCAAGGCGCTCGCCCTGCACCGCGGCGGCGTCGCCGACGTCCACCCAGGACCCGACACCCTCGACGAGTCCGCCGATCTCCTCGTGCTGGCCCTGGAACCGGTGCCCGACAGCGGGCGGGAGCAGGCCGACGGCGCCGATCCCGCCGCCGTACGGCACACCACGTACGACACACTCAGCCGTGTCCAGGCCGTGCTCGGGCAGGAGCGGCTGTCCGGCGCCCGGGTGGTGGCCGTGACCTGCGGAGCGACCACCGGCGACCCCGCGCAGGCGGCGGCACAGGGGCTGCTGCTGTCGCTGCAGGCCGAACACCCCGACCGGTTCGTGCTGGTCGACCTGGCGGACGACGGCACCGACGCGCCCGCGCTGGCCTCCGCCGTGGCCACCGCGCTGACCGGTGCCGAGCCGCAACTCGCCGTCCGGAACGGGAAGGTGTACGCACCTCGCCTGACCGCCGCCGGGACTCGGCCCGGCGGTCCGACGCCGCGCGAGCACGGCACGGTGCTGGTCACCGGTGGTACCGGCGAACTGGGCGGGCTGGTGGCCCGGCACCTGGCGGCCGTGCACGGCGTACCGGACCTGCTGCTGGTCAGCCGCCGAGGCGCCGAGGCGCCGGGGGCCGGCGAACTGGCCGCCGACCTGGAACGGGCGGGCGCCCGGGCCGTCTTCGCCGCGTGCGACGTGGCCGACCGGGACGCACTGGCCGCCGTCCTCGCCGGGATACCGGCCGACCGGCCGCTGACAGGTGTGGTGCACACCGCGGGCGTGGTGGACGACGGTGTGGTCACCGCGCTCACACCGGAGCGGCTGGACACCGTGCTCGGCCCCAAGGCCGACGCCGCCCACCACCTGCACGAACTGACCCGCGACCTGGACCTGTCGCACTTCGTGCTCTTCTCCTCCGCCGTGGGCACCTTCGGCGGCGCGGGCCAGGCCAACTACGCCGCCGCCAACGCCTATCTGGACGCGCTGGCCCGCAGGCGCCGGGCGCACAGGCTGCCTGCGACCTCCCTGGCCTGGGGGCTGTGGGGGACCGGCGGCGGTATGGGCGGCCGGCTTGGCGAGGTGGACCTGCGGCGCATGGCCAGGGCGGGTGTGCTGCCGCTGGACGCCGGGCAGGGCCTCGACCTGTTCGACCGGGCGTGGGCCGGCGACGAGGCCGTCCTGGTTCCCATGCGCACCGACCCGGCCGTCCTGCGGGGCCGCGCCGCGGCCGGCACGCTGCCCGCGATGCTGCGCACCCTGGTCCCGGCACCGCAGGCACGGCCGGCCGACGATGCCGGGGCCGGGTCCGGACCCGGGTACGCGCGGCGGCTGGCGGCCCTGCCCGCCGCCGAACGCGCCCAGCGCCTGCTGGACCTGGTCAGGGCGCGCGCCGCGGCCGTCCTCGACTATCCGTCGCCGGAGGGCCTCGACCCGCGCAGGTCGTTCCGCGAGGTCGGATTCGACTCGCTGACCGCGGTGGAGCTGCGCAACAGCCTCGCCGCCGCGACCGGCCTGCCGCTGCCCGCCGCCCTGGTCTTCGACTACCCGACCCCCGCCGCCCTGGCCGAGCAACTGGAGCGCCGCCTCCTTGACCAGGCCGACCATGCCGGCCCGGCGAGGCGGCTCGCCGTCCCCGTTCTCCTCGATCAACTGGAGGCAGCGCTCGCCGAGTTGGCGGCCGGGGACCCGGAACGCCCGGGGATCGCCGCCCGACTACGGACCCTGGCGATCGTGGGTGTGCCGGCAACCGTCGGCGAGACCGGGGCCGCGCAGGACGCGGCGGGGATCGCGGGGGCCACGGAGGACGTCGGCACGCGGCTCGCCGGGGCCTCGGACGACGAACTGCTCGACTTCATCCGCTCGGAACTCGGCAAGGAGTGAACGGTCCACATGGCTGATGACAAGGAACTCCGCGACTACCTCAAGCAGGTCGCCGCGGACCTGCACCGGACGCGCAGGCGGCTGAGTGAGCTGGAGTCGGCGGCCCGCGAACCGATCGCCGTCGTCGGCATGGCCTGCCGCTACCCCGGCGGGGTGCACTCGCCCGACGACCTGTGGCGGCTCGTCGCCGAGGGCCGCGACGCGGTGGACTCCTTCCCCGAGGACCGCGGCTGGGACCTGGCCGCCCTCTACGACCCCGACCCGTCGAAGGACGGCACCTGCTACGTCCGCGAGGGCGGCTTCCTCGACGACATCGCCTCCTTCGACGCCGCGTTCTTCGGGATATCACCGCGCGAGGCACACTCCATGGACCCGCAGCAGCGGCTGCTCCTGGAGGCCTCCTGGGAGGCGCTGGAGCGCGCCGGCATCGACACACGGGCGCTGAAGGGCAGCCGCACCGGCGTGTTCGCGGGCGTCTCCCAGCAGGACTACGCCACCCTGCTGGCCACCACCGAGGGCGGCATCGACGGCCACGGCTCGACCGGCGTCTCCAACAGCGTGCTGTCCGGGCGCATCTCGTACGTCCTCGGGCTCGAAGGCCCGGCGCTCACCGTCGACACCGCCTGTTCGTCCTCGCTGGTCGCCCTCCACCTCGCGGCACGGGCACTGCGGGCGGGCGAGTGCGATCTGGCCCTGGCCGGCGGTGTCACCGTGATGTCCACGCCGGACGTGCACGTGATGCTCTCCCGGCAGGGCTCGCTCGCCCCCGACGGCCGCTGCAAGGCGTTCGGCGCCGCCGCCGACGGCGCCGGCTGGAGCGAGGGCGCCGGCATCCTCGTCGTCGAGCGGCTGTCCGACGCCCGGCGCAACGGCCACCCCGTACTGGCGGTCGTACGGGGCTCCGCCGTCAACCAGGACGGAGCCTCCAACGGCCTGAGCGCTCCCAACGGCCCCTCGCAGCAACGGGTCATCCGGGACGCCCTCACCGACGCCGGGCTGACCGCCGCCGAGGTCGACGCCGTCGAGGCGCACGGCACCGGCACCCGGCTGGGCGACCCCATCGAGGCGGACGCGCTGCTCGCCACGTACGGCGCCGCCCGACCCGAGGGACGCCCGCTGTGGCTGGGCTCGCTGAAGTCCAACATCGGTCACACCCAGGCCGCCGCGGGCGTCGGCGGCATCATCAAGATGGTGCTCGCGCTGCGTGCACGCACCCTGCCCCGGACCCTGCACGCCGACGAACCCACACCGTTCGTCGACTGGTCCTCCGGCACCGTACGACTGCTCGACGAACCGCGCGCCTGGCCGGACGCCGACACCCCGCGCCGGGCCGGCGTCTCCTCCTTCGGCGTCAGCGGCACCAACGCCCACGTGATCCTGGAGCAGGCACCCGCCGAAGAACCGTCACCCGCCGCCGGGCGGCCCGGGCCCGTCGGAGCGAGGCCCGCGGCCGACGCGCAACCGGCCGGGCCCGACGCCTCGTCACCCGCCGACGATCCGGCCCTCCCGCCCACCGCCCTGCCGGCCGTTCTGTCCGCCCGCGACACCACCGCCCTGCGCGCACAGGCCCGCCGTCTCGCCGAGCACCTCACCGCCCGGCCCGACGTCCCGGTCGCGGACGTCGCCCACTCCCTGGCCACCACCCGCACGCCCCTCGACCAGCGGGCCGCCGTCCTGGCCGGCGACCGCGACACCCTCCTCGCGGGACTGACCGCGCTCGCCGAAGGCCGCCCGCACGACACCCTCACCGAGGGCTCCGCGGTCACCGGCAAGACGGCGTTCGTGCTGCCGGGCCAGGGCTCCCAGTGGCTCGGCATGGCCCGTGAACTGCTCGACGCGGAACCGGTGTTCGCCGACAGCGTGCACGCCTGCGCGGCCGCCGTGCAGGCGCTGGTGGACTGGAACGTCCTCGACGTGCTGCGTGGCGAACCCGGCCCCGTCGACACCGACCGTATCGACGTCATCCAGCCCGTCCTGTTCACCGTCATGGTGTCGCTGGCGCACACCCTGCGGGCCTATGGAACAGAGCCCGCCGCGGTGGTCGGGCACTCGCAGGGCGAGATCGCCGCCGCCCACATCGCGGGCGGTCTCACCCTTGAGGACGCCGTACGCGTTGTCGTCCTGCGCAGCCGCGCGCTGCGGACCCTGACCGTACGCGGCGGCATGGCCTCGGTCCTGCTGCCCGAGGACCAGGTCCGTGACCGGCTCGCCCCCTGGGCCGACCGGCTGTGGATCGCCGCCGTCAACGGACCCGCCTCCGTCGCGCTCACCGGCGACCCCGACGCCTGCGACGCGTTCGTGGCCGCCTGCACGGCCGACGGAGTACAGGCCCGCCGGATCCCCGGCGCCGCCAGCCCCGGCCACTCCCCGCACGTCGAACCGCTGCGCGAGCAGCTCATGGCCGACCTCGCGGACCTCGCGCCGCGCACCGGCCAGGTGCCCTTCTACTCCACCGTCACCGGCCGGCAGCTGGACACCGCGGGCCTCGACGCCACCTACTGGTGCCGCAACATGCGCGAGCCCGTCCGCTTCGAGGGCGCCCTCCGCGCGCTCCTCGCCGACGGCCACCGGCTGTTCGTCGAACCCAGCCCGCACCCGGTCCTCGTCACCTCCGTCCAGCAGTGCGTCGAGGCCGGCGACCACGAGGCCGTCGTGACCGGCACCCTGCGCCGCGGCGAGGGCGGCCCCGGCCGGCTTCGCACCGCCCTCGCCCAGGCGTGGACCGGCGGCGCGCACATCGACTGGCCGCGCGTCTTCGCCGGCACCGGCGCCCGCCGCGTCGACCTGCCCACGTACGCCTTCCAGCGCCGCCGCCACTGGCCCGAAGGCCCGCGCCGCGGCGGCGACGTGACCTCCGTCGGCCTCGGCCCGCTGCGCCACCCCCTGCTGGGCGCCATGGTGCGGCTCGCCGACGACGACGGCGCGGTCCTCACCGGCCGGCTCTCCCCGCACGACCACCGCTGGCTCGCCGGGTACTCGCTCGGCGACCGGGCGGTGCTGCCCGGCACCGCCTTCGTCGAACTCGCCGTCCTCGCCGGTGACCAGTTCGGCCACGGCAGGGTCGAGGAACTCACCCTGCACACCCCGCTGTTGCTGCCGCCGGACGGTGCCGTCGGCCTCCAGGTCAGGATCGGCGCCGACGGCGGGAAGCGCCGCACCCTCGCCGTCTACTCCTCGGCCGTCGCGCCCGGCTCAGACACCGGCGCCGATCCCGACTGGACCCTGCACGCCTCCGGCACCCTGGTCCCCGAAACCGGCGCTTCCGCCCCGGACCTGACGGCATGGCCGCCGGCCGGCGCCGGACCCGTACCGGTCGAGGGCCTCTACGAGCGGCTCGCCGCCGACGGCTTCTCCTACGGACCGCAGCGCCGACTGCTGACCGAGCTGTGGCGCGCCGAGGGCGAGGTCTTCGCCGAGGTGCGGCTGCCCGCCGGAGAGGGCGTCGAAGCCGCCCGCTTCGGACTCCACCCCGCCCTCTCCGAGGCCGCCCTGCACGCGCTGTACGCCCTCGGCGGCGACCAGGGAGACATGGCCGTCCCGTTCTCCTGGAGCGGCGTCGAACTCCGTGCCGCCGGCGCGACCCGGCTACGGGTCCGGCTGACCCGTACCGGCGACAGCACCGTCTCGCTGCTGCTGGCCGACACCACCGGCGCCCCGGTGGCCGTGGTCGACTCCCTGCTGCTGCGCCCCACCGGCCCCGCCGGACTGCTCACCGCGCCGCCGCCCGTCGACCGGCCGGCGCGCGGCGGTTCCGCACCTGCGACGCGGCCCGCCCGCCGCACGGCCGTCGCCGACACCCCGGGTGACGTCGATCCCGGTTCACTGCGCGGCCGGCTCGCCCCGCTGACCGAGACCGAGCGCACCCGGGCCCTGCTCCTGCTCGTCCGCGACACCGCCGCCGCGGCCCTGGGCCACGACGATCCCGACGCCGTCCAGGCCACCCGGCCGTTCAAGGAACTCGGCTTCGACTCGCTCACCGCCGTGGACTTCCGCAACCGGCTCGCCACGGCCACCGGGCTGCGCCTGCCCGTCTCCGTGGTCTTCGACCATCCCTCCCCGCGACGCATGGTCCAGGCCGTGTACGCGGAACTCTTCGGTGCCCAGGACGCTCCGGCAGTCCCGGCGACATCGGCCGCCGCCACCGCCCGCCGCCGCGCCGCCAACGACGAACCGCTGGCCGTCGTGGGCATGGCCTGCCGCTTCCCCGGCGGCGTCACCAGCCCCGAAGAACTGTGGAACCTGCTCGCCGACGGCCGCGACGGGATCACCGGCTTCCCCCGCGACCGGGGCTGGCGCGCCCAGGACACCGCCCGCGGCGGATTCCTCGACGACGTGGCCGGCTTCGACGCCGGGTTCTTCGGCATCACCCCGCGTGAGGCGCTCACCATGGACCCGCAGCAGCGGCTCCTCCTTGAGACCTCTTGGGAGGCCGTCGAACGCGCGGGGATCGACCCGACGACACTGCGCGGCAGCCGGACCGGCGTCTACGTCGGAGCCGCCGCCCTCGGCTACTCGCTGCTCTTCCCGCCCGGCTCGGAGCAGATGGCCGGGTACGCCGTCACCGGCACCGCCACCAGCGTGGTGTCCGGCCGGGTCTCGTACGTCCTCGGTCTTGAGGGCCCGGCGGTCACCGTCGACACGGCCTGCTCCTCCTCCCTGGTCGCCCTGCACACCGCCGCGCAGGCGCTGCGCGGCGGCGAGTGCGACCTCGCGCTGGCCGGCGGCGTCTGCGTGATGCCGGACGCCTCGCTCTTCGCCGACTTCGAACGGCAGGGTGGGTTGTCGGTGGACGGTCGGTGCAAGGCGTTCGCGGCGGCGGCGGACGGGACGGGGTGGTCGGAGGGGGTGGGTGTGCTGCTTGTGGAGCGGTTGTCCGACGCTCGTCGTAACGGGCATCCGGTGCTGGCCGTCGTACGCGGTTCGGCGGTCAATCAGGATGGTGCGTCGAACGGGCTGACCGCGCCGAACGGTCTGGCGCAGCAGCGGGTGATACGGGACGCGCTGGCCGACGCCAGGCTCGTACCGTCCGATGTGGACGTGGTGGAGGCGCACGGGACGGGCACGCGGCTGGGCGACCCCATCGAGGCGCACGCTCTGCTCGCCACCTACGGACAGGACCGCGAACAGCCCGTGTATCTCGGGTCGTTGAAGTCCAACATCGGCCACACCATGTCGGCGGCAGGCGTCGGCGGAATCATCAAGACGGTCATGGCGATGCGGCACGGGACGCTGCCGAAGACCCTGCATGTGGACGAGCCGTCGCCGCAGGTCGACTGGTCGGCGGGCGCGGTGGAGTTGCTGACCGAGGCCCGGGAGTGGCCGCAGGAGGCGGGACGGCCGCGCCGGGCGGGTGTGTCGTCGTTCGGGATCAGCGGCACCAACGCCCACGTCATCCTCGAACAGGCGCCCGCCGCCGACGAGTTCACCGCCGAGGACCCTTCAACCGGCACACCTCGCCCCTGGCCCCTGCTGCTCTCCGCACACGACGAAGAGGCCCTGCGCGAACAGGCCGCCCGGCTCCTCGACCGTCTGGAGACCGCACCCGATCTCGCCCTCGCGGACCTCGCCCACTCGCTGGCCACCACCCGGGCCGCGCTCGAACACCGCGCCGCCGCCACGGTCCACGACCGCGCCGAGGCGACCGCCGCCGTCACCGCTCTCGCCGCCGGGGAGCTGCCACCCGGGCTGATGCGAGACACCGCCCGCGAAGGCGCGCTCGCGGTGCTGTTCACCGGGCAGGGCGCCCAGCGGTTCGGCATGGGCCGCGACCTGTACGCGGCCCACCCGGTCTTCGCCGAGACCTTCGACGCTGTCTGCGTCCACCTCGACCCGCAACTGCCGCGCCCGCTCGCCGAGATCGTCCTGGGCAGCGACACCGACGCCCCCGACCCCGAGGCCATCCACCGCACCGAGTACACCCAGCCCGCCCTGTTCGCCTTCGAAACCGCCCTGTACCGGCTGCTGGAGAGCTGGGGCGTGCGCGCCGACTACCTCCTCGGCCACTCCGTCGGAGAGATCACCGCCGCGCACCTCGCCGACGTGCTGACGCTGCCCGACGCCTGCCGGCTCATCGCCGCCCGCGGCCGGCTGATGCAGCAACTGCCGCCCGGCGGCGCCATGCTGGCCGTCGCCGCCGACGAGACACGCGCCGCCGAAGCGCTCGCCGACCACCCCGGAGCCGCCGTCGCCGCGGTCAACGCGCCCGGCTCCGTGGTGCTCTCGGGCCCGGCCCCCGCCCTCACCGAACTCCACCGGCGGTTCACCGAAGAGGGCCTGCGCACCCGCTTCCTGACGGTCGGTCATGCCTTTCACTCGCCGCTGATGGAGCCCATGCTCGACGAGTTCGCCCAGGTCGTGGCCGGCCTCGACCTGCGCCCGCCGCGCATCCCCGTGGTCTCCGACGTCACCGGAGGGCTCCTCACCGCCGAACAGGCCTGCTCACCCGAGTACTGGGTCAGGCACGTCAGGGAGACGGTCCGATTCGCCGACGGGGTGCGCACCCTGGCCGCCGAAGGGGTCACCGTCTTCCTGGAGGCCGGTCCCGACGGCATCCTCACCGGCATGGCACAGAGCTGCCTCGACACCGACCCCACCAACAACTCCGATGCCGAGCCGCCGGTCTGCGTACCGTCCCAGCGCAAGGGAACTCCCGAGAACGAGGCCCTGCTCACCGCCGTGGCCCGGGCCCATCTCGCCGGTGCGGACGCCGACTGGTCCGCCGTCCTCGCGGGCACCGGCGCCCGCCACGTGGACCTGCCGACGTACGCCTTCCAGCGCAGCCGCTACTGGCCCGATCCCCGCCCGGCCGGGGCGAGCGGCGACCTGGCCGCGCTCGGCCTGCGCTCCGCCGGCCACCCGCTGCTCGGCGCCCGTGTCACCTCCGCCACCGACGGCACCACGCTCTTCACCGGCGAGCTGTCCACGGACGCCCACCCCTGGCTCGCCGACCACGCCGTCCTCGACACCGTGCTCTTCCCCGGCACCGGATTCGTCGAACTGGCCCTGTGGGCGGGCGCCCAGGCCGGCTGCCGCCACCTCGACGAACTCACGCTGGCCGCCCCCCTGTTGGTGCCCGCCGACGCGCCGGTCCAGCTCCAGCTCACGCTGGGCCCCGCCGACGACACCGGCCATCGCGCCCTGTCCGTCCACTCCCGCACCGACCCCGACGGCCCATGGACCGCCCATGCCGAGGGCACGCTGGTCCCGGAAGCGCCCGACACGCCACACGTGACTCCGGCCGTCTGGCCACCGCAGGACGCCGAGCCGGTCGACCTGGACACCTTCTACGACGACCTCGTCGACCACGGCTTCACCTACGGCCCCGCCTTCCGCGGCCTGACCGCCGCCTGGCGACGCGGCACCGAGGTCTTCGCCGAGGTGCGGCTGCCCGCGCCCGCGGGCGGCGGCTTCACCGTCCACCCCGCCCTGCTCGACGCCGCCATGCACTCCCTGGCCTTCCGCCCCTCGGCACCCACGTCGGGCGGTCCGCTGCTGCCGTTCGCCTGGCGCGGTGTCACCACGTACGGGCAGGAGGCCACCACCCTGCGGGTGCACGTCCGCGATCTCACCGGGGACCAGGTGTCCGTGGAGCTGACCGACCCCTCGGGCCGCCCCGTCGCCGCCGTCGCCGCCCTGCACATGCGGCCCACCTCGACCGACCGGCTGGACACCGTGCGGATCCGCCCCGAATGGCTCCTGCACACCGAATGGACCACCCTCGAAGGCGTACCGGCCGTGCCCGAGGGACGGCTCCCGGGCCGGTTCGCGGTCCTCGGCGACACCGCCGCGTACGCCCACGCCGAACCCCTGCTCCAGACCGCCGAGGCCGTCGAGCACCACCCGGACCTCGCGGCCCTGCGAGCCGGCGGACCGGTGCCCGACGTGGTCGTCGTCCCGCTGCCGCTCGCCGCACCGACGGCGGCCGCCGCCCGCGACGCCGTGCACCGGGTCCTCGCGCTGCTCCAGGAGTGGACCGCCGACGACGCCCTGGCCGGCACCCAGTTGGTGCTGTGCACCTCCGGCGCCGTACGGGCCGCCGCCGACGACACGGTGGCCGACCCGGCGGGCGCCGCTGTATGGGGGCTGGCCCGCTCCGCGCAGCTGGAGAACCCGGGCAGCGTCCTGCTCGTCGACCACCTGCCCGGCAGCACCATCCGGCTGTCCCAGGCCGTCGCCCGGGCCCTGGCCGCCGGTGAACCCCAACTGGCCCTGCGCGGCGACGAGTTGCTCGTTCCACGGCTCGCCCGCCTGGCGGCCCCCGACGGCGAACCGGCGACCGACGCCTGGCCGGCCACCGGCACCGTCCTGATCACCGGCGCCACCGGCACCCTCGGCCGCCTGGTCGCCCGGCACCTGGCCACCCGGCACGGTGTACGCGACCTGCTGCTCGCCGCCAGGCGCGGCCCCGACGCCCCCGGCACGGCGGAACTGCTCGCCGAACTCGCGGACCTCGGAGCCACGGCCCGCGCGGTGGCCTGCGATGTCACCGACCGTGCCGCGCTCGCCGCGCTCCTGGACACCGTCGAGGACCTGAGGGCCGTGGTCCACACCGCCGGCACGGTCGACGACGGCACCCTCACCGCCCTCACTCCCGAACAGGTCGACACGGTCCTGCCGGTCAAGACCGAGGCCGTCGAGCACCTGCACGAACTGACCGCCCACCTCGGCCTGGACGCCTTCGTCGTCTTCTCCTCCCTGGCCGGCACCATGGGCGGCGCCGGCCAGGCCAACTACGCCGCCGCCAACGCCTTCGCGGACGCACTGTGCGTCCGCCGCGCCGCGGCCGGGCTGCCCGCGCTCTCGCTCGCCTGGGGGCCCTGGCAGCGGGGCGAGGGCATGACCGCGGGCGTCGCCGAGAGCGACCTGAAACGCATCGCCCGGGCGGGACTTCGCCAGCTCGACCCCCGGGAAGGCATGGCCCTGTTCGACGCCGCCCTCGCGGCCGGCGAGAGCGTCGCCGTCCCCGTACGGCTCGACACCTCGGCCCTCGACCCGGATTCGCCCACGACCCCCGTCCTTCTGCGCGGACTCGCCGCCGGCTCGCGCGGCGGCGAACGGGCGCCCGCCGCACCCGCGGGCGGGCTGCGCGAGCGGTTGCTGCCGCTCTCGGCGGCCGACCGCCGCACCGCCCTGGTGGAGCTGGTGCGGGCCGAGACGGCCACCGCCGCCGGGCTGTCGTCGGCGGACGCCGTGCCGCAGGGCAAGCCGTTCAAGAGCCTCGGCTTCGACTCCCTCATGGCCGTGGACCTGCGCAACAGGCTCTCCGCCCTCACCGCCCTGAGGCTGCCCGCCACCCTGGTCTTCGACCACCCGACCCCCAACGACCTGGCCGAACTCCTGCACGAGGGGCTCGGCCTGACCGCCGTACAGGCGCCCGACCCGGCCCTGCTCGCCCTCCAGTCCCTCGAAACCGCCCTGCGGACCGATACCGACGTCCCCGGCCGCGAGGCCTCGCTCGCCGTACGCCTGCGCGTGCTCCTCGCCAAGCTGGAGGAGGCACCCGGCGCCGCCGGACCCGCCGTCGCGGACCGGAACGGCCATGACGTGGACAGCGACCTGGGCGCGGCCAGCGCGGAGGAACTCCTGAGCCTCATCGGGGACGAGTTCGGCATCCGGTGAACCGGGAGCGGCCGGGCTGCTGCCTGGGCTCGCTCAAGAAGGGCAAGAGGGGTGGGCCCCACGGAGACGTGGGGCCCACCCCTCGGGCAGTCGGGCAGGTGGCGCGAACGAGGCGACGGAGTCTAGGGAATCCGCCGGGCGCAGGTTCGGACGCGGTCCAGCAGGTCGCTCATGCCGAGCACGTCGTCGTGCCCGTCGAGCGGCTCGGCGCCGTCGAGCACGGACGCCGCGAAGCTCCGCAGCACCGCGGCGTACTGGTCGTCGGCGGGCAGGGTGAACTCCTGCACATGGTCCTGCCGTTCGAGCCGGATCACCGGCCGCAGGGCCGGCGGAGGAGTGAAGGCCCGGTCGAGGACGATCCGGCCGGCGCTGCCCCACAGCTCGTACGAGCAGCGGTAGAAGTGCTCGAACCCGAAGGACAGCTCGGCGGTGACACCCCGCGGGGTGGTGAGCAGCACATGGCCCGCCACGTCCACGCCGAGCGCCGGATCCATCCGCAGGACCGCGCCGAGCGGATCGAGCCGGGGGCCGAGCAGCAGCCGTGCCGCGCGCAGGGGGTACACGCCGACGTCGAGCAGCGCGCCCCCGCCGAGTTCCGACCGGTAGCGCACGTCGTGGGCGGGCAGCGAGGGGATGCCGAAGGAACTGCTGAGGGAACGGAGTTCGCCTATCTCGCCCGCCGTGACCATGCGCCGCACCGCCTCGTGCTGGCTGTGGTGGAGGAACATGAGGTTCTCCATCAGGACCAGGCCGCCGGCGCGGGCGGCGGCGACCATCTCGTCCGCCTCGGCGCGGCAGGTCGCCAGGGGCTTCTCCACCAGTGCGTGCCGCCCGGACTTGAGGACCGCGACGGTCCACCGCGCGTGCATCCCGCTGGGCAGCGGGATGTAGACGGCGTCCAGATCCGTGCGGTCGAGCAGCCGTTCGTACCCGGTGACCGGTTCGCCACCGAACCGGTCGGTGAACCGCCGGGCCTTCGCCCCGTCCCGGCTGGCGACCGCGACCAGCCGTGTCCTCGGCTCCGCGGCGATCGCGGGCAGCGTCCGCCGCCAGGCGATGTCCGCGCAGCCGAGGACGCCGACACGGACCGTCCGCTGGGCGCCGGACCCGTCGGGGACGCTCATCCGAGGGACTCCACGCAGGCCACGAGCGTGCGCGCCTCGATGTTGAGGTAGTAGCTGTGCCGCAGCAGCTCCTTGAGCTGCCCGAGCGTGACCCAGCAGAACCGGGACGGCGCTTCCACCGGGAAGTCCGCCTCCACCTCCGCGACCAGATAGCGATTCTCGGCGGCGAAGAACCGGCCGCCCTCCTCCGACTGGACATGGTCGTAGCGGATCCGGTCGGGGGAGCGTGCGGCGAGGGTGAGCGTGTGGTCGAGATAGGGCGGCCGGTCCTCCGGCGGCAGCTCCCGGTACCGGTCCGGGGAGCACTGCACGGTCGGTCCGATCTCCAGCGCGTCCAGGCTGCCCTGCTGGGCCCGCGCCTGGACCAGGAAGTGCGGCACGTCGCCGATCGTCCGGTACAGCAGGGCCAGCAGGCCGCGGCTGGTGGGCGCCAGCATGGGCTGGGTCCAGCGCGGCACCTCACGGTGCGGCGCGGTGACGTCCACCGCGATGATGCGGAAGTACCCGCCCTCGTCGTGTGCGATCTCGGTCGACGTCCGGTGCCAGCCGGGGAGGCCGGTGAGCGGGACGACGCCGGCCGTCAGCCCGTACCAGGCCTTGGCCTCGGTGAACCAGCTGAGCACCTCCGTCATCGAGTGCGCCGAGCCGGCCGCCGGGGACAGCGCGGCCAGCGAGGCCGTGAACGCCTGCCCGGCGCCACTCGCGCCACCGGCCCGCGCGGTCGCCCCATGACTCCCGGGCAGACAGGAGAGCACCGTACGGGCGTCCATGTTGACCATGTTGTCCCGGCGGAGCAGTGTTCTGATCTCGTCGAGGGTGAACCAGCGGAAGTCCTCATGGACCGGCACCTCGGCATCGGTCTCGACGATCATGTTGCGGTTCCTCTTGCGCAGGAACCACGAGCCCTGCTCGGACTGCAGCACATCGACCAGCACCCGGCCCCGGTGGCCGGCGAAGTACTCCAGGTACGCGACGGGGGTTCCCCGGTGCACCCTGGTGTAGTTGCTGCGGGTCGCCTGCACCGTCGGGGACAGCTGTACGCCGTTCACGTTGCCGGGCTCCACCTTGGCCTGCATCAGGAAGTGCCGGACTCCGTCGAACCGCTTGGCGAGAATCCCGAGGACACCGATCTCCGGCTGGTCGATGACGGGCTGCCACCACTCGGGCACGGCACCCTCGCCGGCGCCGCGCACCCGCAGTCCCCGGACGCTGAAGAACCGGCCGGTGTGGTGCCGCAGATCGCCGGTCCCGGGGTCGAAGTCCCAGCCGGACAGGGCGGAGAACGGGATGGTCTCGACGTGCTGGGTGTTCAGCTGTGCGCGCTCGGCGACCCAGACGGAGGAGTCGGTGCCGGTCTCCGGCGCGGTCACCGAAGGATCCACCACGGGGTTCACCACGTGAGCGGCAGGGCGACCGGGCCGCGCAGAATGCCGGTGGTGAACTCGATGTCCCCGACCGGTACCGCGAGCGCGAGGCCGGGGAAGCGCTCCAGCAGGGAGCCCAGGGCGATCTGCAGCTCCAGCCGGGCGAGCTCCGCGCCGACGCAGCGGTGGGTGCCGTGGCCGAAGATGAGATGGGGGTTGGGGGAGCGGTGGAAGTCCACCTCGGCCGGACGGTCGAAGGTGGCCGGGTCGAGGTTGGCGCTCTGGGTGTCCACCACCACGGCCTCGCCCTTGCGAATGATCCCGGTGCTCAGCGGTGTGTCCTCGACGGCGATCCGCACGAGCCCGCCGGTGAGCGAGATCGGCACGACGCGCAACAGCTCCTCCACCGCGGAGGGCACGAGTGCCGGGTCGGCGCGCAGCTCCGCGAGGTGCGTGGGGCTCCCCAGGACGAAGGCGGCGAAGTTGGCGATCTCGTGAGCGGTGTTCTCGAATCCGCCGACGATCAGGTCGAGGGCGAACCCGACCAGTTCCTCCTCGCTGAGCCGGTCGTCGGCACGGGCCGAGACCAGCTTGCCGAGCAGACTGTCGGAGGGCGACTGCCGCTGCCGGGCGACCAGTTCGGAGACCAGGGCCAGCAGCTCGCCGAACGCCGCCTCCACCTCGCCCGGTTCGGAGCTGGTGAACAGGATGTGCGCCAGCCGCCGGAAGGTGTCGCTCTGGAAGTCGGGCACCCCGAGGATCTCGCCGATGACGGTGAGGGGCAGCGGCCGCGCCAGCGCAGTCACCAGGTCGGCCGGCGGGCCCTGCTCCTCCATGGCGTCGAGCAGGGCGGCCACCGCCTTCTCGATCCGCGGGCGCAGCGCCTCGATGCCGCGCATCGTGAACGCCTTGGCGATGAGCTTGCGCATCCGGCTGTGTTCCGGGGGGTCCATGCTGACGATCGACTTGCCCTCCATCAGCACCGGCGTCGGCCGCGGCACGTCGGCACCCAACGTCGCGGCCCGGCTGAACCGAGGGTCGGACAGCACGGTCCTGACGTCCTCGCGCCGGGTGATCAGCCGGGCGTCCATGCCGTACGCCATACGTATCCGGGCCATTGGTTCCTGCGCCTGGATCCTGCGGTAGCAGGGGGGATATTCGAATCCGCTGGGTTCGGCGAGCGGAAAGTGGTGGATCTCTCCGGCAGTGCTCATATCCTGACTCCCTGTCACCCGTTCACTCCGGGAAGAAGGATGGGTCGCGGTAAATGCGGCCACAGAAAAACAGTCACAGGGTATCCACGCCCGACCTGTCCGGATCGAGGTCGGGAAGGATTCTAGGGGTGCCGCGCGAAGAGGATTCCCGGTCGAACAGGGGGAGATAGGGGGCGTGGTTCGGCGTACAGGGGCGGTCCGCCATGCATTTAAGGGGCATTGATGCTGACCTCACCGGGCCGTGCGGATTCTATGATCGGTGGGCAGTCCTTTACGGCGACGCTTTTCCATGCAGCTTCGTCACTCGTGACGGCAGTCAAGAGGAAAAGGAAGGAAGTGACCGATTTGCTTTCCCGGACGGAGTGTTACTCCAGGAAATGGTCGCCGGAGGCTCCGGCGGCCGCACGGCGAAGAGATTTCCCATGAAAGGGATCGTCCTCGCGGGCGGAAACGGAACCCGACTGCAGCCGCTTACATTCGTCGGGTCCAAGCAATTGGTGCCGGTCTACGACAAGCCGATGATCTACTACCCCCTCTCGATTCTCATGTTCACCGGTGTCAGAGAGGTGCTCATCATCACCCGCCCCGGGGAACTCGCCCTGTTCCGCGGCCTGCTCGGGGACGGCCGGCAGCTGGGCATGACCATCGACTACGCGGTCCAGGACGAGCCACGCGGGGTCGCCGACGCGTTCCTCGTGGGCGCCGAGCACATCCTCGGCGACGATTGCGCCCTGATCCTCGGCGACAACCTCTTCCACGGCGCCGATCTGCCGGCGTTGCTCCGCCGCAGCGCGCAGCGGCTGGACGGGTGCGTGCTCTTCGGCCATCACGTCGCCGACCCGGAGCGCTACGGCGTCGCCGAGGTCGACGGACAGGGTCGGCTCCGGTCCATCGAGGAGAAGCCCGCCCACCCGCGGTCCCATCTCGCCATCCCCGGCCTCTACTTCTTCGACGACGACGTGGTCGACATCGCCAAAGGGGTGACCCCCTCGGCCCGCGGCGAACTGGAGATCACCGACGTCCTGCGCGGCTACCTGGAGCGGGACAGGGCCGAGCTGGTGTGGCTGGGTCGGGGCGTCACCTGGCTGGACACCGGTACGCACGAAAGCCTGCTGGACGCCGGTCACTTCGTGCGCGACGTGCAGCGCCGCCAGGGGGTACGGATCGGCTGCGTCGAGGAGATCGCCATGTACATGAACTTCATCAGCGCGGACGAGTGCCACCTGCTGGGTGAGGCCATGTCGACGTCGCCCTACGGCCAGTACCTCATGGAACGCGCCCGGGCCCACACCGCCGACCACTGGCCGCCGACCTCTCTGGAGGAGGCGTGAAGGTCCTGGTCACCGGAGGCGCGGGCTTCATCGGCTCCGCCTACACCAGAGCGCTGCTCGCCCGTGCTCCGGAAGGCCCCGAGGCGCCCCGGGTGACGGTGCTGGACAAGCTCACCTACGCCGGCCGGACGAAGAACCTCGATCTCACCGATCCCCGGCTGACCTTCGTCCACGGCGACATCTGCGACCCCGCAGCCGTCGCCGAGGCGATGGCCGGCGCCGACCACGTGGTGCACTTCGCGGCCGAGTCCCATGTGGACCGCTCGATCACACAGCCCGACGCGTTCATCCGTACCAACGTGCTGGGCACCCAGACCCTGCTGGACCAGGCCCTGCGGCAGGGCGTGGAGTGCTTCGTGCACGTGTCCACCGACGAGGTCTACGGCTCCGTCGAGACCGGTTCCAGGTCCGAGGCCGATCCCCTCGACCCCAACTCGCCCTACGCCGCGTCCAAGGCGGCGTCCGACCTCGTCGCGCTCGCCTACCACCGCACACACGGCCTCGACGTCCGGATCACCCGCTGCAGCAACAACTACGGCCCACGCCAGTTCCCCGAGAAGATCATCCCGCTGTTCGTGACCAGACTGCTCAGCGGCGGGACGGTGCCGCTGTACGGGGACGGACAGCAGGTCCGGGACTGGCTGCACGTCGCGGACCACTGCCGTGGAGTGGAAGCCGTCCGGACGCAGGGACGGCCCGGCGAGATCTACAACATCGGCGGCGGCACCGAGCTGACCAACCGCGAACTCACCGCACTGCTGCTCGCCGCCTGCGGCCGGGAGCGGAGCGCGGTCGAGCACGTGCCCGACCGCAAGGGCCACGACCGCCGCTACGCGATCTGCGACGACAAGCTGCGCCGGACGTCCGACTACCGACCGTGCCACGACTTCGAACGCGGCCTCGCGGAGACGGTCGAGTGGTACCGCCGCAACAGGACCTGGTGGGACCGCTGAGGCGAACGCTCCCTCGCACCGCCGCCGGCGATCCCGGACCCCAGGTGCCCCTCATCTCATCCCTCATGAGCCGTATCCCCGGAGAGCTGATCATGGAATATCGCACACTGGCGGTCCAGGGCGCCTTCGAGTTCTTCCCCGAGGTGTTCCCGGACGACCGGGGGCGCTTCACCGCCCCCTTCCAGGAGTCCTCCTTCGTCGACGCGGTCGGGCATCCGTTCCCCGCGGTGCGGCAGGTGAACTGCAGCACGTCACGGCGCCGGGTGCTCAGGGGCGTGCACTTCACCCGTACGCCGCCCGGCGTGGCCAAGTACGTGTACTGCGCCCACGGCCGGGTCGTGGACATGGTGGTGGACCTCCGGGTGGGGTCGCCCACGTTCGGGGCCTGGGACGCGGTGACGATCGACGCCACCGTCCGGCCCAGCGGCGTGTACTTCCCCGTGGGGGTGGGACACGCGTTTCTCGCCCTCAGCGACGACACCGTCATGTCGTACGTCCTGTCGGGGGAGTACGTGGCGGACCAGGAGCACGCCGTATCGCCGCTGGACCCCGCCATCGCACTGCCCGTCACGGCCGAGCGAGAGGTCACCCTCTCCGCACGCGACCGGGCGGCTCCCACCCTCGCCGAGGCTCAGGCCTTGGGCCTGCTGCCCGTCTACGAGGAGTGCCTCGAGATCGAGAACAGCTTCAGGAGTTCCGTACGCATCCCCTGACCACCGGCTCTCGTACGGGGCACGCACCTCCAACAGCACCAGAAGGGACCTCCGTTGACCTCCGCCACTCCTCGCCCGGTCATGGCCTACAGCGACGACCACGCCGACATCTACGACCTCATCCACTCCGCACGCGGCAGGGACTGGGCCGCCGAGGCGGAAGCGATCTCCGACCTCGTCACCGAGCGCCACCCGGAAGCCGACTCGCTCCTCGACGTCGCCTGCGGCACCGGCCAGCACCTCGACACCTTCCGACGCCGCTTCACACGGGCCGCGGGGGTCGAACTCTCCGCCGGAATGCGGCGTATCGCCCAGCGGCGGCTGCCCGGAACCGAGGTCCACCTCGGTGACATGCGGACCTTCGACCTGCACGGCACCTACTCCGCGGTCACCTGCCTGTGCTTCTCGGTCGGCTACATGGCAGCCGTCGACGAGCTGGAGCGGGCCGTCGACCGCATGGCGCACCACGTGGAGCCCGGCGGGGTGGTCGTCCTCGAACCCTGGTGGTTCCCCGAGCGGTTCCTGGAGGGCTTCGTCACGGGTGCCGTGGCGCAGGAGGACGGCCGGGTCGTCAGCCGGCTCTCGCACTCCGTCCGGGAGGGGAACGCCACCAAGCTGACCGTGCGGTACACCGTGGCCGAGAGTGCCACCGGCATCCGGGAGTTCACCGCGCACGAGATCCTCTCGCTGTTCACCCGCGACGAGTACGAGACCGCGTTCACGCGGGCCGGCCTCGCCGTCGAGTACATCGAGGGCGGCCCCAACGGCCGCGGCCTCTTCGTCGGTGTCGCGCCGCGGAGCACGCCGTGATCCAGGTGTTCCAGCCGCAACTGGGCGCGGACGAACTCGCCGCCGTCGCCGAGGTGTTCGACAGCAACTGGATCGGTCACGGGCCCCGGACCGCCGCGTTCGAGGCGCAGTTCGCCGAACACCTCGACGTCGAGCCCGAGCAGCTCGTCTTCCTGAACTGCGCCACCGCCGGACTGTTCCTGGCCACCGAGCTCCTGGGACTGACCGAGGGCGACGAGGTCGTGCTGCCGTCCCTCAGTTTCGTCGCCGCGGCCAACGCCGTGGCGGCCAGTGGCGCCCGGCCGGTGTTCTGCGATGTCGACCCCCGCACACTCAACCCCACCGTGACCGATGTCGAGCGCGCCGTCACGTCCCGTACGAAGGCCGTGCTGGTACTGCACTACGGCGGACTCCCCGGGGACATAGCCGCGATCGCGCACTACTGCCGCGAGCGGGGCATCACCCTGATCGAGGACGCCGCCTGTGCGGTGGCGTCCCGCGCCGACGGGAAGGCCGCCGGCACCTTCGGCGACCTGGCGGTGTGGAGCTTCGACGCCATGAAGGTGCTCGTCTGCGGGGACGGCGGCATGCTGTACGTCCGCGACGCCGAGCAGGCCGCGCGGGCCAGGCGGCTCGCCTATCACGGACTCGCGCGGCCGAGCGGCTTCGGCCAGGCCCGCGTGTCGTCCCGCTGGTGGGAACTGGACGTCCCCGAGGTCGGCCGGCGCATCGTCGGCAACGACATGACCGCGGCGATCGGAACCGTACAACTGCGCAGGCTGCCGGGGTTCGTGGACCGCCGTCAGGAGATCGTCGAGCTCTACGACCGCGAACTGGCGGGGATCCCCGGGCTGTTGCTGCCCCCACCGCTCCCCGCGGGCCATCGCTCGACGTACTACTTCTACTGGGTGCAGATGGATCCGGACGTACGGGACAAGGTCGCGAGCGAGCTGTTCGCGGCCGGCGTCTACACCACCTTCCGCTACCCGCCCCTGCACAAAGTCCCCGTCTACGGGGCCGCCGACCAGGTCCTGCCGCACTCCGACCAGGCCGCGGACCGCACCCTGTGCCTGCCGCTGCATCCCGGGCTCGACGACTCGGACGTGCGCTCGGTGGCGACGGCACTGCGCAAGGCCATGGAGGCCCACCGGTAGAAGCCCGTCGGCAGGAGCACCCAGTAGAAGCACGTCAGTAGAAGCACGGAGGAGCGGAACCACTCCGGCCCCGACTCCCGGCAGCAGGCCGGGGTCGGGGCCGCGGCACGCCGTCAGCGGTGTTCGGCCGTCAACTTCTCCAGGACCGGCACCAGTTCACCTGGAGTCGGCTGAGCCAGGATCCGCTCGTCCCGCAACCGGCGCGCCGCCCGGCCGAACGACGGGTCCTCCAGCAGCCGCACCAGTGGCTCGCGCAGTGCCCGCCGGTCGGCGACGTACAGCCCGGCACCGGCCCTTTCCAGATGCCGGCCCTTGAGCAGTCCGTACCAGCTGTTGGCGATCAGCAACTGCGGGACCCCCGCGCCCAGCGACGTGTTCCACGTCCCGCCGCCGCCGTAGTGGACGACCGCCGAGCAGCTCGGCAGCAACGCCAGCAGCGGCACGAAGTCGACGAGCCGGGTGTTGCCGGGTACCGCCGCCGCCTCGCCCGGGGCCTGCTTCAAAGTGGCGACGAGCTCGATGTCGAGACCGTCGAAGACGTCCAGGCCGGCGACGGGGAAGGCATCCTGTCCGGCCTGGTCGCGCTGGGTCAGTCCACCCGTGAGACAGACCCGGGGCCGGGCGGGCGGCACGTGCAGCCACTCCGGCACCACGGCGGGCCCGTTGTACGGCACGTACCGCATGGGGACGGTCCGCAGGCCCAGCGGCAACCGCACTTCTTCGGGAACCGTGTCGATGGTCCACTGCCCCACCGCGACGTCCTGGGTGAACTCGCCCGCCCCGTACCGTGCGAGCAGCGGGCCGAGCCAGGACTCCAACGGGTCGACGCGCTCGCTCTCGGGGGCCTGCGCGCGCAGCCGCAGAAAGGTCGCGCGCATCTGCTGCAACAGGTCCGGACTGAACACCAGCCGGGCATGCGCCGCGCCGACGGCACGCGCGGCGACCGGCCCCGCGAAGGTGTACGGCTCCCAGACGACCAGGTCCGGGCGGAAACCGCGGGCGAACTCGACGAGCCCGTGGACGAAGGCGTCGTTGTTGACCCCCTTCATGTAGTGGTCGACGAACGCGCGGTACAGCAGGCCCTGCCCCTCCCAGGTGGGCGGCGGCTCGACGCCGTCGGCCTGGGCGGCCCCATCCGAGTCGGCGGACTCCTGCATCCGCCGCACCTGCTCGTGGAACGTGTGGTCCTCGCCGACCGGCACGGCGGTCAGCCCCGCCTGGGTGATGTCGTCCGTCAGCGCGGGCTGCGACGCCACGTACACCTCGTGCCCCGCGACGCGCAGCGCCCAGGCGAGCGGGATCAGACTGTAGAAGTGGGTTCTCTCGGAATGGGTGGCGAAGAGCACACGCATCAGGCGGCATCCTTCCGGCGGCTGGGTGAAGCGGGTCGGCCCCGCCGCCGGACGGGTCACTCCCACGGCGGCGACGCGCGAGTGAGCGGCGCCTGGCTGCCGGACCCGCATCCTGGCGGCCAGACTGCTCCGGCACCGCCCCCGGGGCCAACCCCTACCCCCGGTCGACCTGCGGTTTCAGGGGCGCGGGACGCCGTCCCCCTGCCAGGGCGGCCGGCAAGGTCAGGGGGGTGACCGAACCGCTTCTGGGGGTTCCAGGGCAGGCCCGGCGCCGTAGCGTCACGATCGGCCCAGGGCCGGGGCGTCCGGCCGCGGCCAGGGCCCCGCCACCCCAAGGAGCGCGATGCCCCTCGACGTCGAAACGCCGCTGCCCTACCAGCGCGACCCCGTCTGCCCGTTCGATCCGGGAGCCGCCCTGCGGGAGGTCCAGGAGAAGGACCCGGTCCACAGGTACCGCCTGCTGGACGGTCAGGACATCTGGGTCGTCACCCGCTACGACGACGTACGGCAGATGTTCACCGACCCGCGCCTCAGCAGCGCCCTCACCCCGCTCACCCTCATGCTCCCCGGCATCGACGAGACCGGCTTGCAGGTCCCCCGGGGCAGCTTCGTCAACATGGACCCACCGGAGCACACACGGTTGCGCCGGACGGTCGCCGCCACCTTCACCGCCCGGCGCATGCGCGAACTCGCCCCGCGCCTGGAGCAGATCGCCGAGAACTGCCTCGACGCCATGGAACACACCGGCCCGCCCGTCGACTTCATGGCCGGGTTCGCGTTCCCCTTCCCGCTGCTGGCCATCTGCGAACTGCTCGGCCTCTCCGACACGCAGCGCGAGGAGTACATCCGCATCGTCAGCTCGGCGCCCGGGCTGGCCGCCACCGTCGAAGAAGGCCAGGCACTCATCGCGGCGGCCGAGCGCTTCATGGGCGACGCCGTCGCCGCGCAACGTGCCGACCCCGGCGACGGCATGATCGGCATGCTGGTCAAGGAGCACGGGGACGAAGTCGACGACGAGGAGATCGTCGGCATCAGCAACATGTTCCTGTCCGCGGGGTTCGACACCGTCGCCAACACCATCGGCCTCGGCATCCTCGCCCTCCTGGAGAACCCCGACCAGTTCTCCCTGCTGCGCGACGACCCCTCCGTCCTCGACACCGCCGTCGAGGAACTCATGCGCTACCTCAGCGTCGTCTCCGCGACCAGCGGGCGCACGGCCACCGAGGACCTGGAACTCGGCGGCGTCACCATCAAGGCCGGCGAGTACGTCGTACCGGCCCTGGCCGCCGCCAACCGCGACCCGGCCCACTACAAGGACCCCGACCGGCTCGACCTCACCCGCACACCGGCCCAGCAGGTCGGCTTCGGCCATGGACTCCACCGCTGCATCGGCGGCGCCATGACCCTGCTGGAGATGCGGATCGCGTTCCCCGCCGTGCTGCGCCGCTTCCCCGGCCTCCACCTCGCGGTGCCCCGCGAGGAAGTGACGTACCGCGGCTACAACATGGTGCACGGCGCACTCAGTATTCCCGTCGCCTGGTGACAACGGTGGGCGGAGCCGCGGAGCCCGCGACCGGCCCCAGGCCCACCGAAGATCCCGCAGAAGATCCACTTCCCCCTCGCCGGAACGCTGCGCTTGACGGAGCCCCGGCGGCAGAACCAGTGGGAGCCAGAGGCATGAACACATCCCCGGACGAGGTCATCGACGCACTGCGTGCCTCCCTGCTGGAGAACGAACGGCTGCGCCGGCACAACCAGCAGCTCACCTCCGACGCCACGGAACCCCTGGCGATCGTGGGCATCGGCTGCCGCTTCCCCGACGGAGTGAACAGCCCCGAGGACCTGTGGGGGCTCGTCGCCGAGGGCCGCGACGCCATGGGCGGCCCGCCGGCCGACCGCGGCTGGGAACACCGCGCCTCCTTCGACCCCGGCCACCGAGGAGCCTTCCTCGACTCGGCCCCCGGCTTCGACGCCGGCTTCTTCCGCGTCTCGCCGCGTGAGGCGCTGGCGATGGATCCGCAGCAGCGGCTGCTCCTCGAGGTGTCGTGGGAGGCGGTGGAGCGGGCCGGTATCGCCCCGTCGGCGCTGCGCGGCAGCCGCACCGGCGTCTTCGTCGGCGGCGCTCCCCAGGAGTACGGAGCCCTCCTCGCCGACTCGCCCGAGGACACCGACGGCTACGCCATCACGGGCCTGCCCGCCAGCATCATGTCCGGCCGCATCGCGTACCTGCTGGGCCTGGAGGGCCCGGCACTGACCGTCGACACGGCCTGCTCCTCCTCCCTCGTCGCCCTCCACCTCGCGGGCCGGTCACTGCGCGGCGGCGAATGCGACCTCGCCCTCGTCGGCGGCGTCCTCGTCATGACGACCCCGGCCATCTACGGCGAGTTCGACAGCCAGGGCGGATCGGCGTCGGACGGCCGGTGCAAGGCGTTCGCGGAGGCGGCGGACGGCACCGGCTGGGGCGAGGGTGCCGGGGTCCTGGTGGTGGAGCGGCTGTCGGACGCCCGCCGCCATGGTCATCAGGTGCTGGCGGTGGTGCGGGGTTCGGCCATGAACCAGGACGGCGCGTCGAACGGACTGACCGCGCCGAACGGCCCGTCCCAACAGCGGGTGATCCGGGACGCGCTGGCCAGTGCGGACCTCGCACCGACGGAGGTCGACGCGGTCGAGGCGCACGGGACGGGGACCCGGCTCGGCGACCCCATCGAGGCGCAGGCGCTGCTGGCGGCGTACGGCCAGGGGCGGCCCGACGACCGGCCGCTGTGGGTCGGTTCCATCAAGTCCAACATCGGCCACACCCAGTTCGCCGCCGGAGTGGCGGGTGTCATCAAGACGGTGATGGCACTGCGGTACGGGGTGCTGCCGCGCACCCTGCACGTGGACGAGCCCACGCGCCAGGTGGACTGGTCCGCGGGCGCGGTGCGGGTGTTGACGCAGGACCAGCCGTGGCCGGATGCCGGGCGCCCGCGGCGGGCGGGTGTGTCGTCGTTCGGAATCAGCGGCACCAACGCCCACGTCATCCTCGAACAAGCCCCTGAGGACGAACCGGCGCCCGACCAGGACGACGGCCGGCCCCTCCCCGCCGTGCCCGTCACGTTCAGCGCCCGGAGCGAGACCGCGCTGCGAGACCAGGCCGCCGGTCTCCTAGCTCATCTCGATCGCCGGCCCCACCTCCGCCTGCCGGACCTCGCGTTCTCACTGGCCACCACCCGCGCACCGATGGACCACCGCGCCGCCGTCACGGCCACGGACCTGCCCGGCCTGACCACCGCACTCCGCGCCCTCGTGGAGGGGGAAGACGCGCCGGGGCTGGTCCAGGGGATCGCTCCGGGCGGTGGTGGTCTGGGGCTGGTGTTCTCGGGTCAGGGGTCACAACGGGTCGGTATGGGGCGTGGGTTGTACGAGGCGTTCCCGGTGTTCGCGGGGGCGTTCGACGAGGTGTGCGCGGCCTTCGAGGGGCTGGTACCGGGGTCGTTGCGGGACGTGGTGTTCGGCGGTCCGGCGGAGGAGTTGGAGTCCACGGGCTGGGCGCAGCCCGCGCTGTTCGCGCTGGAAGTGGCGCTGTTCCGGTTGGTCGAGTCGTGGGGGGTGCGGTCGGATGTGGTGTTCGGGCATTCACTGGGTGAGGTGGTCGCGGCTCACGTGGCAGGCGTGTGGTCGCTTGATGACGCGTGCCGGGTGGTGGCGGCGCGTGGGCGGTTGATGCAGGCGTTGCCGGCGGGTGGGGCGATGTGGGCGGTCGAGGCTTCGGAGGCCGACATCGGGGACGTGCCGGGTGTGTCGGTGGCGGCGGTCAACGGTCCGTCGTCGCTGGTGGTGTCGGGCGCGGAGGAGGTCGTGCGGGAGGTGGCGGACGGGTTCGCCGCTCAGGGGCGTCGGGTGAAGCGGCTGGCGGTCAGTCACGCGTTCCACTCCGGGCTGATGGAGCCGATGCTGGCCGAGTTCGCCGAGGTGCTGTCCGACGTCGCCTTCCACGAGCCGGTGATTCCGGTGGTGTCGAACGTGACCGGGGAGGTGGCGGGGGAGGAGCTGTGCACCCCGGAGTACTGGGTGCGGCACGTACGCGCCACGGTCCGGTTCGCCGACGGGGTCCGTGCGGTGCGGGCACAAGGTGTCGGCACGGTACTGGAGTTGGGCCCCGACGGCTCGCTGGTGTCGATGGTCGAGGAGACCGAGCCGGAGCTGGTGGGCGTACCCGCGCTGCGCCGGGACCGGGACGAGGCGACCGCGCTGGTGTCGGCGCTGGCGCCGGCGCATGTGCGGGGCGCGAAGGTGGACTGGGCGGCGGTGTTCGCCGGTACCGGGGCGCGGCGGGTGGACCTGCCGACGTACCCCTTCCAGCACCGCCGCTACTGGCCCCGAACCGCCGTGAGCGCGGGCCGCGGCCGAACGGTGGACGACTGGCGGTACCGGGTCGTGTGGCGTCCCTGTGCCCCGGCCGGGACCAGGGAGCCGGCCGGGCGATGGCTGCTGGTCGCGCCGAGAGAGGGCGTCGGCACGAAGGTGGCGGCGGCGTTGCGGGCCGCCGGTGCCGAGGTGGAGGTCGAGACCCGCGTTGTCCCCGGTGACTTCACGGGAGTCGTGGCGCTGCCGGAGTCGGCCGCGGCCGCGGTCTCCCTCGTACAGGATCTGCGCTCCGACGACCTGAAGGTGCCGCTGTGGTGGCTGACGGAGCACGCGGTCGCGGTCGTTCCCGACGACACCGTGCGGCCGGGAGCGGCCCAACTCTGGGGGCTCGGCCAGGTGGTGGGTCTTGAGGAGGCCAAGTGGTGGGGCGGGCTCGTCGATCTGCCCGCCGAATGGGCCGACGACACGGGCGAGTTGCTCGCAGGCGTTCTCACGGCCGCGACCGGCGGTGAGGACCAGGTGGCCGTGCGCGGGACGGGCCTGTTTGCCCGGCGGTTGGTGCGGGCGCCGTTGGCGGGGCGTGGTCCGGTGCGTCCGTGGAAGCCGCGGGGGACGGTTTTGGTGACGGGTGGTACGGGTGGTGTGGGTGCGCATGTGGCGCGGTGGCTGGCCGCCGAGGGGGCGGAGCATCTGGTGCTGACGAGTCGTCGGGGTGCCGCGGCTCCGGGGAGCGATGTGCTGGCGGGGGAGTTGCGGGCTCTTGGCGCCGGTGTGACGTTCGCGGCCTGTGATGTTTCCGACCGGGAGGCATTGGCCGCCGTACTGGCGGACGTTCCGCAGGAGACCCCGCTGACCGCCGTCGTCCACGCCGCCGGCATCGTGCGTTACACCAAGGTCCGGGACCTGATCCCCGAAGAGCTCGACGAGGTGGTCTCCGGCAAGGCGGCGGGTGCCCGGCACCTGGACGAACTGACCGCCCACCTCGACCTGGACGCCTTCGTCCTCTTCTCCTCCGGCGCCGCGACCTGGGGCGGCGGTTCGCAGGGTGCCTACGCCGCCGCGAACGCCCACCTCGACGGCCTCGCCCACGAACGCCGGGCTCGCGGACTGCCCGCCACCTCCCTGGCGTGGGGCACCTGGCGCTCCGAGGGAATGGCGGCAGACCTGGACGAAGAGTCCCTCTCCCGCATGGGGCTCGCGCTGATGGACCCGGGACTCGCCCTGTCCGTCATGCGGGAGGCGGTGGAGCACGGCGAGACCGCCCTCACCGTCACCGACACGGACTGGTCCCGGTTCACCCCCGTCTACGCGGGCGCCCGCCGCCGCCCGCTGATCGAGGACATCCCGGAGGCCGCCCGCGCGCTGAGCGCCGGGGACGACGCCGGCGAGCCCACCGAATCGGCGGGCGACGGCGGTACGAGCGCCGACGCGCTGCGGCGCAGGCTCGCGGACCTCACCGAGGGCGAGCGGCGAACCGCACTGCTGGACCTGGTGCGTTCCCGGGCCGCAGCCGTGCTGGGGCACTCCGACGTGGCCGAGGTCGCGGCCGACCGGCCGTTCAAGGACCTGGGGTTCGACTCGCTGACGGCGACGGAGCTGCGCAACCGGCTGAACACGGCCACCGGCCTGCGGCTGCCCGCCACCCTGGTCTTCGACCACCCCACCCCCACCGCCCTCGCCACCCTCCTGC
>NZ_JBFAHW010000028.1:0-113081 GCF_040654355.1 Streptomyces sp. NPDC050704
GTTGAATGGGCCCCCGCGCCCCGCCCCTTTAGGGGCGCGGGGCTGTGTCGATATGCGGCTCCGCCGCGTGGGCGCGACCAGCCACATCTGGCCCGCGGCCGTCGTACAACCCAGTGGTGCGCTCAGGCACTGGTGGGCGGATACGGCGGCCGCGCCGGAATCGCCGCACTGGGAGAGGGCAACGGCGGCAACGCAGTCTCATACAGCCAGGCCGCAAACAGGTCATCCAACGGCTCGGCCGAGTACCGGGCCACATGCGCGGTGAAGGCCGCCGATGTCACCGTCCCACCCCGATGCAGCGCAGCCCACCCCCGCAACATCCGAAAGAACGCCGCGTCCCCCAACACACACCGCACCGCGTGCAACACCAACCCACCCCGCTCATAAAGGCGGTCGTCGAACATCAACTTCCGCCCCGGGTCAGCCAACCGCAGGTCCTGCGGCAACGAGGCCAGCTTCCGATGCGCCACACCCGCGAGGGCCTGCGCACCGCGCCCGCCCGACCGCTCCGACCACAACCACTCCGCGTACTTCGCGAACCCCTCGTTCAGCCAGATGTGCCGCCAGTCGGCGATGCTCACACTGTTGCCGAACCACTGGTGGGCCAGCTCGTGCGCGACGAGGCGCTCCGAACCCCGCGCCCCGTCCACGTGGTTGGCGCCGAACAGGGAAAGTCCCTGCGCCTCCACCGGGACGTCCAGCTCCTCCTCGGTGACGACCACCGCGTACTCGCCGAACGGATACGGCCCGAACAGCTCCTCGAACAGCTCCATCATCGCGGGCTGCCGGGCGAAGTCCCGCGAGAAGTCGGTCAGCAGCTCCGCCGGAATGTGCCCGGCCTGCGGCACCCCGCCCAGGCCGGGATCGCCGAGCAGCAGCGTCTGGTACTTCCCGACGGACAGCCCGACCAGATAGCTGGACGTCGGCGCCGACTGCTCGTACACCCAGGTCGTCGTGGACGCCTTCGTCGTACGGGTCAGCAGCCGACCGCCCGCCACCACCGAGTACGCCGACGGCGTGGTGACCGAGATCTGGTACGAGGCCTTGTCCGCCGGGCGGTCGTTGCACGGGTACCAGGACGGCGCGCCCACCGGCTGGCTGGCCACCAGCGCCCCGTCCTCCAGTTCCTCCCAGCCGAGCCCGCCCCAAGGGCTGCGCACCGGCTTGGGGTTGCCCGACCAGTGCACCTCGACCGTGAACGCGGCCCCGGCGCGGATCGGCTTCGCCGGCCGGATCCGCAGCCTGCCGCCCCGGTGCGTGTAGTGCGGCGTGCGGCCGTCGACCCGGATCCGGCCGATCCTGAAGTCGGCCAGGTTCAGCTGGAATTCGGCGAGCGGCGCACGGCCCGCTATGGCGTTGAGCCGCGCGGTGCCGGACAGGCGGTTGGGCCCCGGACGGTAGTCCACGGCGAGTTCGTACCGGTGCACCCGATAACGGGCATCACCGTTCGCCGGGAAGTACGGGTCCGCTCCCGCTGTCTGCTGAGGCACTGAAGTGTCTGCTCCCTGCGCTGTGCTCGTACGGCATGCCGGTATTCCGTCTCCCGGCTCCGTACGAGCCGCGCCTAGGAGCGCCATGCCTCGATCGGATTGCCCAGCCAGCGGGTGCCGTCGGGAACGGATTCCGCAGCCATGACGAGCGAGGCGGGACCCAGTGTGCTGCGGGCACCGACCGTGCTGCCGGGAAGGACGATTCCGCCAGGACCCAGCGTCGCGCCCTCACGGAGGACCACAGTATCCGTCCGCAAGATCCGGTCGTGGAAGAGGTGGGTCTGCAGGACGCAGCCGCGGTTCACGGTGGCGGCGTCCCCGAGGGTCACCAGGTCCGTCTCGGGCAGCCAGTAGCTCTCCACCCACACGCCCTTGCCGATCCGGGCGCCGAGGCCGCGCAGCCACAGGTTCATCACCGGCGTACCGGGCACGGAGCCGGCCAGCCATGGCACGGCCACCACCTCGACGAAGGTGTCGGCCAGCTCGTTGCGCCACACGAAGCCGCTCCACAGCGGGTGCTCACCGGCCTTGTGCCGGCCCACGAGCAGCCACTTCGCGGCCACGGACAGCAGACCCGCGGCGGCCCCGGCGGCCAGCAGCACCACCCCGCCGAGCAGCCAGGCCCATGCCCCGAGCACGCTCAGCGCGGCCACCGTCAGCACGGCCAGCGCGGCCGAGCAGAAGACGGGCACGATCCGGCACAGCTCGACAAGACCGCGCGCCCACAGCAGCCGGGCGGGCGGGTCGTACGTACGGCTCTGGTCCCCGCCCTGCGTGGAACGCGGCAGCTTCACGGGCGGCAGCCCCAGGTACGAGCTGCCCTTCTTGGCCTTCTTCGGCGTCGCGGACAGCACCCCGACCAGTCCGCCGTCCGGCACCGAGCGGCCCGGCGCGGTCATCCCGGAGTTGCCCAGGAAGGCCCGGCGCCCGATCTCCGCCCGCCCGATCCGCATCCAGCCGCCGCCGAGCTCGTACGGGGCGGTCAGCGTGTCGTCGGCCAGGAACGCGCCCTCGCCGACCGTGGTGAGGCTCGGCAGCGCCAGCACGGTCGACACCTCGGCACCCCGCCCGATCCGCATCCCCAGCAGCCGCAGCCACACGGGCGTGATCAGTCCGGCGTACAGCGGGAACAGCGTCTCCCGGGACCGGTCCATCAGCTGGGTGACCGTCCAGGCCTGCCAGCCGATGCGGCTGTGCGTCGGATGCGTACCCGGTCGCAGCCGGAGACTGAGCAGCCGTACGGCGACCAGCAGGAGCAGCGCGTACGCGAGGCCGAAGGCCAGCGTGGCGGGCACCAGCGCGATCGCGGCACCCCGCAGCGCCTCGCCCAGCCCGGCGTCCGGCGTGACGAAGACGCTCGCCACGAGCAGCGCGGCAAGGGCCGCGACCAGCGGCAGCGCGGTCAGAGCGAACCCGGTCGCCCCGTACATCAGACCCCAGTACGTGCCCTTCTCCGGGCGCTCCTTGGGCCAGTCCCGCTTCGCCTTGCCGAGCTTCACCGCGGGCGCGCCGGCCCACCGCTGGCCGGTGGGCACATGCCCCGCCACGGCCGAACCGGGGGCCACCTCGGCCCGCTTGCCCACACGGGCACCCGGGAAGAGCATGCTGCGGGTGCCGACCACGGCGTGCGCGCCCACCTTGACCGCGCCGATCTCAAGCCGGTCGCCGTCCAGCCAGTGGCCCGACAGGTCCACCTCGGACTCCACGGCGGCACCCCGGCCGAGCTTGAGCATGCCGGTCACCGGCGGCAGCGAGTGCAGGTCCACGTCGGGACCGACCTTGGCGCCGAGCGCCCGCGCGTACCGCTCCAGCCAGGACCCGGTCAGCGAGGCCGCCCCGCTGAACTCGGCGAGCCGCTCGGCCGTCCACAGCCGCAGATGCACGCTGCCGCCCCGGGGATACCGCCCGGGCTTCACATCACGCAGCAGCAGTCGCGCACCACCGGCGGCGATCGCGAGCCGGCCCGGCGGGCTGAAGAGCAGGCCGGCCCCGGCGGCGACGAGCCACCAGGAGGCGGTCGGCGCCCACGCGTACGGTCCGAACCAGTGCAGTACGTTGCCGAGCGCGGCCAGCGCCACGGTCCAGCGCAGCCCCAGCAGTGTGAACAGCGGGACGAGCACGAGCAGTTGGATCACCTTGGCCCGCAGCGGAACCGGCGCGATCACCCGCTCCGGGCCGTCGCCCTGCGCGGACTTCTCCAGGTGCCGGGCCAGCTTGCGCAGGACCGGCTGCTGGTAGATGTCGAGCACGGCGGCGCTCGGGTAGCGGGTGCGCAGCTTGGTAGTGAGCTGGGCGGCGGCGAGGCTGCCGCCGCCGATCGCGAAGAAGTCGTCCCGCGCGCCGGACACGGGGATGCCGAGCACCTCGCTCCACTGCTCGGCGAGCCAGGCCTCGGTCCCGTACAGCTGCTCGGCGGGACCGCTCGTCTCCAGCTCGGGCAGCGGCCAGGGCAGCGCGTTGCGGTCGACCTTGCCGGACGTGCGGGTCGGCAGGTCGTCGACGGGCGCGAGCAGCGGGACGAGGGCCGCGGGCAGTTCCGCCCGCAGTTTCTCCACGGCCGTCGCGTGGTCCCAGCCGTCCTGGGTGACCACATAGCCGACGAGCAGCTGGTTGCCGCTGCGTGCGGTGCGTACGGCCGCCGCGGCGCCCGCCACCCCGGGCAGTCCCTGGAGCGCGGTGTCCACCTCGCCCAGCTCGATCCGGCGGCCGCCGAGCTTGACCTGCTCGTCGGCCCGCCCGAGGAAGACAAGACCTTCCGGCTCGGCCTTGACCAGGTCACCGCTGCGGTAGGCGCGCTCCCAGCCGAGGGACTCCAGGGGCGCGTACTTCTCCGCGTCCTTCTCGGGGTCGAGGTAGCGGGCGAGTCCCACTCCGCCGATCACGAGCTGGCCGCTGCCGCCCATCGGCACCGGCTCGCCGGCCTCGTCGACCACGGCCAGCTCCCAGCCGTTCAGCGGCAGCCCGATCCTGATCGGCTCCTCGCCGGTCATCAGGGAGGCGCAGGCGACGACGGTGGCCTCGGTCGGGCCGTACGTGTTCCAGACCTCGCGGCCCTCCGTCACGAGCCGCTGGACCAGCTCGGGCGGGCAGGCCTCACCGCCGAAGATCAGCAGCCGGACCTCGTTGAGGGCCTCCGACTCCCACAGGGAGGCCAGCGTCGGCACCGTGGAGACCACGCTGATCTCCTGCTCCACCAGCCAGGGACCCAGATCGGCGCCGCTGCGCACCTGGGAGCGCGGCACGGGCACCAGACAGGCCCCGTACCGCCAGGCCAGCCACATCTCCTCGCAGGAGGCGTCGAAGGCGACGGACAGACCGGCCATGACACGGTCACCGGGCCCGATCGGGTCCTCGGTGAGGAACAGCCCGGCCTCCGCGTCCACGAAGGCGGCGGCGCTGCGGTGGCTGACGGCCACGCCCTTGGGCTTGCCGGTCGATCCTGAGGTGAAGATGATCCACGCGTCGTGCTCGGTGCCGGGACGCGCGGCGGGAACCTCGCTCCGGCCGTCGACGGTCAGCTCGTGCCCCGCCCCGACGACCGCGCGCACCTGGGCCTCCCCGAAGACCAGCTCGGCCCGCTCGTCCGGGTCCTCGGCGTCCACCGGCACATAGGCGGCGCCGGCGGCCAGTACGGCGAGAACGGCGACGTACAGCTCGTTGGTCCCGGAGGGGACGCGCACACCGACCCGGTCACCGAGCCCGACGCCCGCGTCGGCGAGCCGCCGCCGCAGCGCCTCCACCTCGACGGCCAGCGCACGGTAGGTGAGGGCGACGTTTCCGTCGTCAAGGGCGGGCTCGTCGGGGTACGAGCGGACGGACGCCTCGAAGATGTCGACAAGGGTGCGCGGCGCGGACGCCGATCCGCCGGAGAACCGTGCGTGGTCGCCGAAACCCTCGCCCAACTCACCGTCGAGCAGGGGGAGATCCTCGTGCAGGGCGGGACTCTCGTATACGGCGGCCATCGGATCCTCGCGTCTCAACCCGGACATCCGGGCTGCTGGGGGTCCCGCAGGTCTGCCTGGGGTTGTTCCGCTCCAGCTCCGATCAAGCGTCATATCGTAGTACGACGTTAACTTTGGGCGACTGTGTCGGCCACACGGACCGGCCTCCGGAGGGCCCCGCGAAGGGGTCGGACTCGACGGGCCCACGTGCTCTGACGTGGGGTTCTGTCCGGTCGGGAGCCGTCCGACGAGAGATCCCACACACTTGCCCGCGCGCGAGGCGGTGCGCGAGGTGGTGCACGTGGGTCAGGGGGTGCCGGCCGTCCCTGTGAGGCTCGGCATTAGGGCCATCTCCCCACAGTCACATGACTACACTCGCGCCCCATGCGTCAGGCCAGTCCGATCATGCGGCGGAACGAAACAGACAGCCACCTGTCAGGTGCCGACACTTCCGCCCGGTTCAGAAAGACCGTGCAGTACGGGGCCGTTGCGGCCGGGCACGCCCACCGCTGGGCGTCCGTCGGCGAGCGCCGCCGAAGGCTGCCGGACATCGCGGAGTTATGCCGGAGCAGGCAGACTCCGAGTGCCCGCGGGCACCTCAACCCCCTTGTGATTCATGCCACTTGGCCTGCCGAAGGGGGCGGTGTCCGATGAAGGGCCGGCACAAGCAGTCCCGGGACCCGCGCGGCCACTGGCTGCTGCTGATACTCGTCCTCCCCGCGATGTTCGGGGCGCTGCTCTTCGAGGGCTGGACCAACCACGAGGTCGACGCCGCGATTTCGCGCCGCGCCTGCACCACACCCGTACCGGCCTCCGTCGCCGGCGGCGGGCCCGTACTCCGCTTCACCGGCGACCGGGTGGACTCCGCCTCGATGCCCGCCCGCACCGTCGCCCTCACCTTCGACGGCGGACCCGACCCCGTGTGGACGCCCCGCCTGCTCGACCTGCTGCGCGAGAACCGCGCCCACGCCACCTTCTTCCTCTACGGGTCCCGGGCGGCCCGCTATCCGGAACTGGTGCGGCGCATCCGCGCCGAGGGACACGACATCGGCTCGAACACCTACACCGGCGCCGCGCTGGGCGAGACCTCGTCTGCCCGCTTCAGAATGGAACTGTCCCTCACGCAGGCCGCGCTGAAGGGCGCCGCGGGAGTGGACACCCATCTGCTCCGGATGCCGCAGACCACCTCGGTGGCCACCCTGTGCGGCCCCGAGTGGAAGGCGGCCAGGCGCGCCGCCTCGGAGGACTACCTCGTGGTCGCCGCCGATCCGGGGTCCAGGAAGCCCGCACAGGGCCTGGTGCGGCAGTTCAGCCAGACGCCGACCGCGTACCAGGAGACCCGGAGGCTGCTCCGGGACCGCAGCGTCGACCGGTTCATCACCGTCTCGGACGGGCTCCGGCTGCCCAAGCCCAACTTCCCGGCGTCCAGCGCCGACCAGTGGTACGGCACGGCCCTGATCTGGGTCACCACCGTCGGGCAGACCTTTTCGAGGGCCATGACCTGGGCGCTCGGCATCGCCGGCGGCCTCGGGGTGCTGCGGCTGGTGCTGCTCGCCCTCTTCGCCCGCGCCCATGTCCGGCGTCTCGAACGGTTCCGCCCCGGTTCGCCCCGGCTGCGGGAGATCACCGCGCCGGTCACGGTGCTCGTCCCCGCGTACAACGAAGAGGCGGGCATCGAGTCCACCGTCCGCTCCCTGCTCGCCTCCACCCACGCGAACCTGCAGATCATCGTGATCGACGACGGCTCGACGGACCGCACGGCGGACCTCGCCGAGAGAATCGGCGATCCCCGCGTGGAAGTGGTCCGGCAGCCGAACGCGGGCAAGGCCGCCGCCCTCAACACCGGCCTCGGCCGGGCACGGCACGACATCGTGGTCATGGTCGACGCCGACACCGTCTTCGAACCCGACGCCATCCACCAGCTCGTCCAGCCCCTCGCGCACCCGGCCGTCGGCGCCGTCAGCGGCAACACCAAGGTCGGCAACCGGCGCCATCTGCTGGGGAAGTGGCAGCACCTGGAGTACTGCTTCGGCTTCAACCTCGACCGCCGGATGTTCGAGGTCCTGGAGTGCATGACCACCGTCCCCGGAGCCATCGGCGCCTTCCGCCGGGACGCGCTGATGGGCGTCGGCGGCGTCAGCGAGGACACCCTCGCCGAGGACACCGACCTCACGATGGCCCTGTGGCGGGCCGGCTGGCGCGTGGTCTACGAGGAGACCGCCGTCGCCTGGACCGAGGTGCCGCAGTCACTGCGCCAGCTCTGGCGGCAGCGCTACCGCTGGTGCTACGGCACGATCCAGGCCATGTGGAAGCACCGCCGCGCCCTCGTCGAACTGGGCCCCGCCGGGCGCTTCGGCCGACGCGGACTGACCTATCTCGCGCTCTTCCAGGTCGCGCTTCCGCTGTTCGCGCCGATCATCGACATCTTCGCCCTGTACGGCCTGCTCTTCTCCGACTCACGGCTGTCGGCGTGGGTGTGGCTCTCCTTCCTCCTCGTCCAACTGGTCTGCGCCGGTTACGCGTTGAGACTGGACGGCGAGCGGGTGCGGGCCCTGTGGTCGATGCCCTTCCAGCTCTTCGTCTACCGGCAGCTGATGTATCTGGTCGTCATCCAGTCCGTGGTCGCCGCCCTGCTCGGCAACCGGCTCAAGTGGCACCGGATGCAACGCTCCGGCACGGCCGCTGAACAGATCGGTGGGCCGCCCACGTACAAGAGTCTGCCGACGAGGTGACCGGATGAGCTGACCCGATGAGCTGACTGGACAGACCCATGAGCGACTGGAGCGACCACAGCCCCACAGCCGACCGGAACCGCCGGAGGCAGGAGGAGCCGCGCCTCGTCACGGGGCAGATGTGGCGCGAGCCCGTCTCTCCGCCCCCGGCGCCGGCTCCACCGCCCCAGGCGGGGGTCTCACCGGAGATGCCGGCCTGGCGCGTGATGGTCCCTCCCGACCCCGGCAAGGCCCCGCCGACCGAGGTCCTGCCCGGCGGGCCCGTGCCCGACATCCACCTGCTCGACACGGCCCCGCTCGCCGTCGCCCCGGACATCACGGACCTCCCTGGGTCCGCGCGCCGACCGGGCGACGGCGTCGGCGGCACCGGCACCGGCACCGGCACCGGAGGCGGTGGCATCGGACGCGGCGGCCGCTCCGCCCGCTCGATCCGCTCAGGCCCCGGTGGCAGGTTCCCCAAGCCCCGCCCCAGCCGACGCCGCCGGATCACCCGGGCGCTGATCCTCCTGCTCTCCCTCGGGCTCCTGTCCTCCGTCGGTACGTACGTCTGGGCCGACACCCGGCTCAACCGCGAGGTCGACCTCGACGCGTTCCCCGACCGCCCGGCGCCGGGCAAGGGCACCAACTACCTGATCGTGGGTTCCGACAGCCGAGAGGGACTCTCCGACCAGGAGCGCAAGGACCTGAGCACCGGCTCGGCCGAGGGCCGCCGCACCGACTCGATGATCCTGCTGCACACCGGCGCCAACGGCACCACGATGATGAGCCTGCCGAGGGACTCCTATGTGACCGTCCCGCCCTTCCTGCGGACCGACACCGGCAGGACCTTCCGCGCCGAGAAGAACAAGCTGAACGCCGCGTTCTCGCTGGGCGGCCCCAACCTCCTCGTACGGACCGTGGAGGCCAACACCGGGCTGCGCATCGACCACTACGCGGAGATCGGTTTCGCGGGCTTCGTCGGGATCGTGAACGCGGTCGGCGGCGTGGACATCTGCCTGGACCGGGCCGTCAAGGACAAGAGCTCGGGCGCGGACCTGCCGAAGGGCTGCCAGACCCTCGACGGAACCGAGGCACTCGCCTTCGTCCGGCAGCGCAAACAGGAGGCGCAGGGCGACCTCGGCCGCACCCGCAACCAGCAGAAGTTCCTGGCCGCACTCGCCGCCAAGGCCGCCACCACGGATGTCGCACTCAACCCGGCCAAGGCCTACCCGACCCTCAGCGCGGGCCTCGGCACACTGACCGTCGACAAGGACACGGGCCTACGCGATCTCATGTCCCTGTTCCAGGCGATGCGGGCCGTCACGGCCGGCAACGGCCGACAGATCAATGTCCCCGTGTCCAACCCCGGCCTCGTCACCTCCAAGGGCAGCGCCGTGCAGTGGGACGAACCGCGGGCGAAGCAGCTCTTCACCGAACTGAAGGGCGACCTGCCGGTGACCTACCAGGAGAAGAACTGACTCCGCCGTATGCGCCGATACGCCGTATCGGCGCATACGGCCGGAAACGCGAACGGTGCCGACCAGGATCTGGTCGGCACCGGATGTATGTGGTGCAAGTGTCCGAGGGGGGACTTGAACCCCCACGCCCGATAAAGGGCACTAGCACCTCAAGCTAGCGCGTCTGCCATTCCGCCACCCGGACCAGGTGTCTGTCGCGCGGGGTTCCCCTCGCGGCGACGGAGGAAACATTACCAGGCTTTCGAGGGCCCCCGATCACGGGCCGACGGGGTGTGAACCGCGTGTGACGACGCGGGGCCGCCCTTGGGGAGGAGGGCTCGGAGAGAGAGGATGAGGGGGGAACACCAGCAGTGACCGTGGGAGGAAGCAGCGTGAGCGAGCCGGACACGACCAGGAGCATCACGGGTGAGGACGAGGTCGTCGACCTCTGCCGCGAGCTGATCCAGATCGACACCAGCAACTACGGCGACCACTCGGGGCCGGGAGAGCGCAAGGCCGCCGAGTACGTCGCCGAGAAGCTCGCCGAGGTGGGACTCGAACCGCGGATCTTCGAGTCGCACCAGGGCCGTGCCTCCACGGTGGTCCGGATCGAGGGAGAGGACCGCTCGCGGCCCGGGCTGCTCATCCACGGCCACACCGACGTCGTACCGGCCAACGCCGCGGACTGGACGCACCACCCCTTCTCCGGCGAGATCGCCGACGGCTGTGTGTGGGGCCGTGGCGCGGTCGACATGAAGGACATGGACGCGATGACCCTCGCGGTCGTACGCGACCGGGTGCGCAGCGGACGCAAGCCTCCCCGGGACATCGTGCTGGCCTTCCTGGCCGACGAGGAGGCGGGCGGCAAGTTCGGCGCCAAGCACCTCGTCGACAAGCACCCCGACCTCTTCGAGGGCGTGACCGAGGCGATCGGCGAGGTCGGCGGGTTCTCCTTCACGGTCAACGAGCAGCTGCGGCTGTATCTCGTCGAGACCGCCCAGAAGGGCATGCACTGGATGAAGCTGACCGTGGACGGCACCGCCGGGCACGGTTCGATGATCCACCGGGACAACGCGATCACCGAGCTGTCCGAGGCCGTCGGCCGCCTCGGGCGGCACAAGTTCCCGGTGCGCGTGACCAAGACGCTGCGGCACTTCCTCGACGAGCTCGGCGACGCGCTCGGCACCGAGCTCGACCCGGAGAACATGGACGAGACGCTCGCCAGGCTCGGCGGCATCGCCAAGCTCATCGGCGCCTCGCTGCAGAACACCGCCAACCCGACCCAGCTGGGCGCCGGCTACAAGGTCAACGTCATCCCGGGCCAGGCGACCGCGCACGTCGACGCCCGGTACCTGCCGGGTTACGAGGAGGAGTTCCTCGCCGACCTGGACCGGATCCTCGGCCCGAACGTGAAGCGCGAGGACGTGCACGCCGACAAGGCCCTGGAGACCACCTTCGACGGAGCCCTCGTGGACGCCATGCAGACCGCGTTGGTGGCCGAGGACCCGATCGCCCGGGCCGTGCCGTACATGCTCTCGGCCGGCACCGACGCCAAGTCCTTCGACGACCTCGGCATCCGCTGCTTCGGCTTCGCGCCGCTGAAGCTGCCGCCGGAGCTGGACTTCGCCGGGATGTTCCACGGTGTCGACGAGCGGGTGCCGGTCGACGCCCTGAAGTTCGGGGTGCGGGTCCTCGACCGCTTCATCGAGGCGTCCTGAGGGGTTCCGGGACGTCGTCCCGAGGCGTCCTGGGGTATTCGCACGGCGAAGCGTCCGGAATTAACCCGCTGAAACGACACTCCAATAATCGCCAGCGCGTACGGAGTCGACTGAGAAGAGTGAATGCGCTCATAAGCTCGTAGCCCTATTACTCCCTCCTCGTTACTGCTGATGTGATCCGCAGCTGGGATCGCATTTGCCAACCAGGAGGAATAATGATCAAGAAGATCGTCGCCGCTGCTGCCGCCACGGGTGGCCTCGTTCTCGCGGGTGCGGGCATCGCCGCCGCTGACGCCGGTGCGCAGGGTGCTGCCGTGCACTCGCCCGGCGTGCTTTCCGGCAACGTCATCCAGGCGCCGATTCACGTGCCGGTGAACGTCTGCGGCAACACGGTCTCCGTGATCGGTCTGCTGAACCCCGCCTTCGGCAACACCTGCGTCAACCACTGACGTTGTGCCTCGCCCCATGAGGATCTGAACCTCCCTATGGGGCTGGACCCCCTCAGGGTCTGAGTCCGCGGCCCCGGAGTGCACGCCATGCGCTCCGGGGCCGCCGACTTTCCGCATTCCACGATTCCGTGCACGCGCACGCGCATTTCGAGCGCGTGCGCGTTCCTGGAGCCACGAAGCTACAAGGCAGGGAAAAGCTATGCGACAGGTCACCCGCAAGGGCCTGATGACCGTGGCGGCCGCGACCGGCGTCCTGGCCGCCACCGGCGGTTACGCGCACGCCGACTCGGGGGCGCACGGCACCGCCTCGGACTCCCCGGGCGTGCTCTCGGGGAACTCGGTGCAGGCGCCGGTGCACGCGCCGGTGAACGTCTGCGGCAACACCGTGAACGTGGTCGGGCTGCTCAACCCGGCGATGGGCAACAGCTGCGCCAACCAGGGCGGCGGTGGCTCCGGCAAGCCGTCGTCCGGTGGCGGATCGCAGGCCGGGGGGCACACCAGTAACTCGCCGGGCGTGGGCTCGGGCAACCATGTACAGGTCCCGGTGGACGTGCCGGTCAACGTCTGCGGCAACAGCGTCTCCGTCGGCGGTGTCGGCAACGCGGCCACGGGCAACGACTGCGGGAACACGTCGGGCGGGCACGGGACGACGCCTCCTGGGTACGGGGAGCCGAACACTCCGGGCAACCCCGGTCAGCCCGGTGACCCCGAGGAGCCGGGCAGGCCGGGGGAGCCCGGTAACCCGGGACAGCCGGGACAGCCGGGTGAGCCGGGGCAGCCTGGACAGCCGCCGTCCTCGGGCGGAGGGAACCCGGGCTCGTCGGACCCGAATCACCCGGGCGCCCAGACCGTCACGCAGCCCAAGGGCAGCGCTCAGCTCGCGCAGACCGGCGGTGACCTGCCGCTCGGCGTCATGCTGCCGGTGGGCGCGGGCGCACTGCTGATGGGCACCGTGCTCTACCGCAAGGCGCGCGCCTCGGCGTGAAACGGCGCCGTGACGCCATGAACAGCGTCATGGCACGACAAATGCCTCATAGGCAGGCGAAACGGAGCGGGCCCCGCCACTGCGGGGCCCGCTCCGTTTCAGCCGTCCTGAGTCACCACGTGGCTCGCAGCTGGCGGATGATCCGCCGGCGCAGCCGCACCCTGCGGCTGCCGTCGGGGTGCAGGCTGAGGCGGTCCAACTCCCAGTGTCCGTACTCCGCATGGTCCGTCAGCAGGCGTGTGGTCTCCTTGCGGGAGACCCCGCGCGGTACGTAGACGTCGACAAATTCGTATTCCGGCATCGCATCTATTGTGCGTGCGGAGGCCGTGTACGGATAGCGTCTGCACTATGTCTGATGCTGCGCAGCCCACCGCTGCCGAGGTACGCGCCGCCGCCGAGGCGGTCAAGGCCGCGCTCGACCGTCACCTGGCGGCGGTCGAGCGCAGGTCGGGTGAGGACGACCCGGCCGTCTACGAGGCGTTCAACGAGCTGGCCGCGGCCGCCGAGGAGTACGACGAGCTTCTCTACGACCGCTACGACGAGGTCACTCCCTTCGAGATCCCCGGTACGGACGACACGTTGCCGCCGTACACGGGGCCGGAGGAGCCCAACGCGCTGAGCGTGCTGATCCGCCGGGACTACGCGGTGGTGGAGCCGCAGCGGTTGCTGGCGCAGGCCCAGCGGGTGGAGGCCGTCGAGGAGTCCGGGGCCGCGGCCGCGGGGTTCGACGCGGCGTCCGGCACCGTGCACGGCGCGCTGGGAGTCCTGTTCGGCGAGTTCGAACCGGACGAGATCGCCTCCCGGCACAAGGAGTTCGGCCTGGAGGAGGGTGACTCCACGCTGTGGGTCACCGCCGCGGACGAACCGGCCGACCCCGGCGAGTGGCTGGAGTCCCCGTTCGACCAGGCCGACACCCACCGGATCGTGTGCCGCTTCGACGTCAGCGCCGTCTTCGACGACGAGACCGAGGACGACATCGACGACGAGGCCGAGGACGAGCTGGAGGACGGCCCCGGGCCCGTTCGCGTCGCTGAACTGGACGAGGACGAGGACTTGGAGCCGTTGGACGCGGACCGCTGACGCTTCGTACTGGTGGCGGTCACCGGGCGGGTGAGCCCGGTGACCGCCACCGGTGCGTTCGGACGTCGGCGGCGGTGCGTCCGCGGGGCGGTGTCGCCGGGGCTCAGCCGGCCGCCGGTACCTGGGCCGTGAGCAGGGCCGGCAGACGGGTGGTACGGGGCTTCGCGGCGACCTCCGCCACCGCGTGCGGCAGCGCCTGATCCACGCCGTGGACCACGGAGAGGTGCTGCTCGGCGCGGCCGAAGGCCGTGTAGATCCAGGGCCTGGTGAGGGCCTGGGCGGCGTCACCGGGCAGCACCACGACGGCGGCGGCCCAGCGGGTGCCGACCGCCTGGTGCGCGGTGAGCGCCCAGCCGTGCCGCACGGTCTGCTCCACCCGCTCCTTCGGTACGACGACGGGGGCGCCCGCGCACTCCAGGTGCAGTCCCTCGGCGTCGGCCTTCACGACGTGGCCCGGCACCGTCCGGCCCGGTTCCGGCGTGTAGGCGATCCGGTCGCCCGGGTCGAAGCCGCCGAAGCGGCCCGGGCCGGGGTTGAGCCGCTCCTTCAGGGCGGCGTTGAGTGTGCGGGTGCCCGCCGCGCCGCCGTGGCCCGGAGTGATCACCTGGGTTCGCTCGGCCGGGATCCCGATCGCCCGCGGGACGGAGTCGGCGACCAGCTGCACGGTGCGGTGGACCGCCTCCCCGGCGTCGCGCACCGGGACGATCACGACCTCCTTGCCGGGGGCGGCGACCTGGTTCAGCTCGCCCACGCCGATGCCCGAGACCAGTTCGCCGACGGGACCGGGATCCGGCGTCCGCGAGGCGATCTGCGGGCACACCCGCGCGGCGAGCAGATCCGCGAAGACCCGCCCGGGCCCCGCCGACCACAGCACACCGGGGTCCCCGCTCAGCACGAGCCGGGCCCCGTCGGGCAGCGACTCGGCCAGCATCGCCGCGCTCTCCACATCCAGCTGCGGCGCGTCGAGCACGACCAGCAGGTCGGTCCTGAGCATGCCGTCGCTGTCTCGTCCCGGCCCTTCGGATCCGGCGAGCAGTCCGGCGACCGTGGCCACGGCTTCGTGGGCTTGGGGGGTCGCCTGGGGGGCCACGGCGGAACCGTCGGCCGGCTCCTCGCCCGGGTCTCCGTCGCCGGGCGTCGACGACAGGCCGGAGCCCGTGGCGCCGGACCGGCCTCCCTCCGCGGCGGTGAGCAGCGCGGCGAAGCGGCGGCGGCCGTCCGGACCGTGCGCGGCGACGCACACCCGCAGGCCGAGCGCCCGGGCCGCGGCGGCCAGGGCCGCCGGTTCCGCACGGGATGCCTCGCCGCCGGTGTGCAGGACGAGGCCGTGGCCGGCGACGGCGCGGATCAGCTCGGCGGCTGAGCCGGTCGCCGCCGACTCCCAGCCGGTGGTCGAACCGTCGTCCTTGGGCAGCGCGTTGGCGACCCGGGCGAGCCCGTCGGCCAGGCTCTCCTCGGCGAGTGCGTACCGCTCCAGGCCGATGAGGACGCGGACCGGGCGCTCCTGCGCGTCTTCCTCACCCTCGCTGTCGTCCTCGGACTGCCGGGGGGCGGCGGCCGGGGGCGCGCCGGGTTCGTCGAGCGCGTCCTGGAAGACCAGGGCATCGCCCTCGGCGAGGGCGCTCTGCACGGCGGCATCCGGGTCCGGCACCGACCGCTGGGCGAGTGCCGCGTGCAGCGCCTGAGCCTCCAGCGCGGTGTGCCCGGCCAGGGCCGCCTGCTCCAGGAGCCACACGGTGACCGCCCGGCCGCGTCGCTCGTCGTCCGGCCCGCACTCCGCGCCGAGCAGCGCCCGGGCGAACCCGTCGGCCTGTTCGGGCCGCACCCCTGCCACCCGCAGCAACTGCCAGGGGTCTTCGCGGAGTTGTGCGTCCGCTCCCTCGCCGAGGGCCGCGGTGGCCTGGGGCGCGAGCGTGTCGGGGGCGCCGCCCTCGACGAGCACGGCCCGTACGGCGTCGACGGCTTCCGGAACCACTGACGCGGCGGCGCCGGCGGGCACCGGCTGCGGCCGCCGCACCGGCTCCGGCGCGGCTCTGCGCGGCGCGGGCTCCGGCTCGCTGAAGACGCTCGCCGGGGGCTTCTCCCCGCTCTCCACCGCCCGGACGGCCGCGAGCAGATCGGCCGCCTTTCCGCTCAGCCGCGTCCCGGCCTGGACCGGCCCCGCCTTCTCGGCCTTCCGCCGCTCGATCCGCTCCCGCAACTCACGCTGCGCGGCCAACTCGGCTTCGGCCTCGGACAACTCACCGACGCCTTTGACCCCTTCGGCCGCCTCTCCCGTGTCCGAGCCCTCGGCAACGACTCCATCGTCCGCCGCGTCGCTGTCCCCGGTGCTGTCGGTGCTGTCGGTGCTGTCGGTGTCCGGTGCCGGGGCTTCCCCGCCGTCCGCATGCACCTCGCCCACGACGGAGACGTCCTCGGCCCGGCCGTCCTCGCTGTCCGGGTCTCCTCCAGCCGGACCGGAGGCGCGCGTGTCCTCGCCGCCGCCTGCCGTGTCTCCGTCCTCACCGGACCGAGGCTCGTGGTCGGCCTCGTCCCGGGAGGCCACGTCACCCGTCGCGGTGGAGCCCTCGGCCGGTCCCTCGGTCTCGTCCTCGGCCCGTCCCTCGTCCCCGTCGCCAGGGCCGGCCTTCTCGCGCTCGGCTCCGGGCCGGACCCCGGGCCCGGGCTCTCCGGATGCGGGGCCGGTACCCGGCGTCCCCGGCTCGGCTTCCTCCGCGGCAGCGGGCTCCGTGGTCACAGCGTGCTCCAGTCGTGATCGGGATAGCGGTGCACGGGCGCTGACACATCGTCGAGCGCTCGGCAGATCTCCTCAGGAAGACTAAGGGTCTCCACTGACAACGCGGCCGTGAGCTGCAGCGCGTTGCGCGCGCCGATGATGGGGGCGGCCACTCCGGGCCGGTCGCGGACCCAGGCGAGGGCGATCTGCAGCGGGGTCACCGCGAGCCCGTCCGCCGCCGTCGCCACCGCGTCCACGATGCGGCTCGCCGCGTCGTCCAGGTACGGCTCGACGAACGGCGCCAGGTGTTCCGACGCGCCACGGGAGTCCGAAGGCGTCGCATGCCGGTACTTGCCCGTCAGCACACCGCGGCCCAGGGGAGAGGACGGGAGCAGACCGATGCCCAGGTCCAGCGCCGCGGGCAGCACCTCGCGTTCGACACCGCGCTGCAGCAGCGAGTACTCCATCTGCGTACTCGACAGCCGGGTGCGTATCCCAGGCGCCGCGAGCTGCCAGGTGGCCGCCTTGGCGAGCTGCCAGCCGCAGAAGTTGGAGACCCCCGCATACCGCGCGCGGCCGCTGCTGACAGCGATGTCGAGGGCCTGGAGGGTCTCCTCCAGCGGCGCGTCGGGATCGAAGGCGTGGATCTGCCACAGGTCCACGTAGTCCGTGCCGAGCCGTGCCAGCGAGGCGTCGAGCGCGGACAGCAGATGCCCGCGCGAACCGTCGAAGCGCCGGTACGGATCCGGCACGCTCCCCGCCTTGGTCGAGATCACCAGATCCCGGCGCGGCACCAGCCCCTCCATGAGCTGCCCGAGCAGATACTCGGCCTCCCCGTCCCCGTACACATCGGCCGTGTCGACGAGCGTGCCGCCCGCCTCCCAGAACGCCTTCAACAGGTCCGCGGCGTCGTGCTCGTCGGTGTCCCGCCCCCATGTGAGGGTGCCGAGTCCGATGCGGGACACACGCAGGCCGGTACGGCCGAGATGCCTCTGCTCCATGTGGGCTGAGATTACTGGCCGGAAGTCGGTGCGTGGGGGCCCTGTGGACAACCGGGATCACGTGAGCCCCAACCCGTCCCTGCCGCGGCGCCCATCAGCGCGCTAGGGTGCCGGACAAGGGACGTTACTGATCGGTAAGGGGAATGGGCCATGCAGCTCGGGATCAACCTCGGTTACTGGGGTGCCGGAATGGACGCGGACAATCTGGCCGTGGCCAAGGAGGCGGACCGGCTGGGCTACGCGGTCTGCTGGGCCGCCGAGGCGTACGGCTCGGACGCGGCCACCGTGCTCAGCTGGGTCGCCGCCAAGACCGAGCGGATCGATGTCGGCTCGGCGATCTTCCAGATCCCGGCCCGGCAGCCCGCGATGACCGCGATGACCGCCGCGACGCTCGACTCGCTCTCCGGCGGCCGTTTCCGCCTCGGTCTCGGTGTCTCCGGGCCGCAGGTCTCGGAGGGCTGGTACGGCGTCAAGTTCGACAAGCCGCTGGCCCGCACCCGCGAGTACGTCGAGATCGTCCGCAAGGCGATGACCCGCGAGCGCCTGTCGTACGAGGGCGAGCACTGGACGCTGCCCCTGCCCGGCGGCCCGGGCAAGCCGCTCAAGCTGACCGTGCACCCGGAACGCGAGCACATCCCGCTCTACGTCGCCGCGATCGGCCCGAAGAACCTGGAGCAGACCGGCGAGATCGCCGACGGCGCCCTGCTGATCTTCCCCTCGGCCGACCACCTGGAGGACACCGCGATCAAGTACCTGCGGGCGGGCCGCGAGAAGGCCGGCAAGACGATGGACGGCTTCGACGTCTGCCCGACGGTGCCGTTGGCGCTCGGTGAGGACAAGGACGTGGCGACCCTGGCCGACACGTTCCGCCCGTACACCGCGCTCTACGTGGGCGGCATGGGCAGCCGCAAGCAGAACTTCTACAACCAGCTGGCCCAGCGCATGGGATACGAGAAAGAGGCCGCCGAGATCCAGGACAAGTACCTGGCAGGCGACAAGACGGGTGCGGCAGCCGCCATTCCACAGCAGCTCATCGACCAGACCACGCTGCTCGGCTCCGTCGACCGCATCGCGGACCGGATGACGGCCTACGCGTCCGCCGGGGTCACCACGCTCACGCTGGCCCCCGCGGGCTTCACGCTGGACGAGCGGATCGCCTCGCTCCGGGCCGGTTCCGACGCCCTGGAGCGGGCCGGACTCGCGTAGCACCGCCGACGGGGCCGGTTCGGTGGACCGAGGAGTTCTGCGGCCGTGGTGGGGGCTCGGGGGGTCTCCCCGCCACGGCCGTCACGGGGAACAACGCGCCACGACCCCGCTTGGTTACGCGCCCGTCATTGCCTTCGCATCCGCCGTTCGGCGGATTTGTCCGACACAGATGTTGCCGCACCCCTGATACCGCATTTGACTCGTTCTTTGCGGAGTCACGCAGGAGGGTGGCAGTCATGCTTTCGGCCAAGAGTCTTTTCCAGGAGATCGTCGACAACGACGAGTCGTTCCGTCTCTTCTGTTCCATCGCTGCGAGCGGGGAGTCGCAAGGGGGCTGGGAGAACGCGCGGATCGCGGCTCTCGTCCCGGCGAGCGAACGCGCGCTCGCACCCAAGATCACCCGGCACGGCGCGGACGAGGACAAGCACGGGCGGATCTTCAACGCGCTGCTCAGGAAGCGCGGCCTTGAACCCGTCGAGGTCCCGCCCGAGACCGACTACACGTTGCTCCTGGAGCGGCACGGCATCGGTCTCGCGCACGACAAGCTCAAGGGCGACGAGCCGCTCACCGTGCAGGACATCGTCACGTACCTCTCGCACAGCAGGGTCACGGAGCAGCGTGCCGCGGACCAGATGGTCATGCTGCGCAAGGACTTCGGGGACCACCCGGAGATCGGCAAGGCCGTGCGGATGATCTCCAACGACGAGGACAACCACCTCGCCTACTGCCACGAGGAACTGCTGCGCTTCGCGTACGCGGGACACGGCCGGGCCATCCAGCGGACGCTGCGCGAGTGCGCACTCGCCGAGATCGGGATCTACCGGGACGTCAGCCTCGCGGTGATGGACCACATGGGGCGCATCCTCCACTGGCCAAAGGCCAAGTCGGCGGTGCTCGCCGCGGGCATCCGCGCCATGTACGCCTACGAGCGTTCCTTCGGCTGGCGGCGGATGGTCTCGCTGACGATGCCGGAGCGGCGCGACGCGCTGGGCGGACCGTCAGCGGCTGCACCCGAGTTCGCGTGACCGTGGCCCACGCGCGCGTGCTGCTTCGTACGAGGCACGCGCGCGTGGAGCCCGGAGAAGGGGAGGAGGGAACGGGCTACAGCCAGCCGCGCCGCTTGAAGAGGCGGAACAGGAACACCTCGAGCGCGGCCATCAGCAGGATGACCGCCGGGTAGGCCCAGACCCAGTGCAGCTCCGGCATGTGGTCGAAGTTCATGCCGTAGATTCCGGCGATCATCGTGGGCACCGCGGCCATGGCCGCCCATGCGGAGATCTTCCGCATGTCGTCGTTCTGCCGCACGCTCATCTGCGCGAGATGCGCCGACAGGATGTCCGACACCAGCCGGTCCAGGCCCTCCACGGACTCGTTCACCCGGCTCAGGTGGTCGTTCACGTCACGGAAGAAGGGCTGCGCCCTGTCGTGGACGAACGGCACGTCCGTGCTGAACCGGCCGCTGCCCGCGAGCCGTGTCAGCGGCGGGGCGAGCGGGCCCGTGGCCCGGCGGAACTCCAGGACCTGCCGCTTGAAGGTGTAGATCCGGGACGCCGTGTGCCGGGAACCGCCGTCGCTCGGCGAGAACACCTCCGCCTCCAGCTCCTCCAGGTCGGTCTGCAGCTCGGTCGCCACGTCCAGGTAGTGGTCGACGGTGGTGTCGGCGATCGAGTGGAGCACCGCCGTCGGGCCGAGCCGCAGCATCTGCGGGTCCTCCTCCAGGCGCCGCCGAACGGCCTTGAGGGGCGAGCCCTCGCCGTGCCGCACGGTCACCACGAAGGAGTCCCCGAGAAAGATCATGAGCTCCCCGGAGGAGACGACGTCGCTGTCCGGCTCGTACGTCACCGGCTTGAGGACCATGAACAGCGAGTCGTCGTACACCTCCAGCTTGGGCCGCTGGTGCGCCTTCAGGGCGTCCTCGACCGCCAGCGGATGCAGCCCGAACTCCTCGGTGACGAGGTCGAACTCCTGCTCGGTCGGTTCGTGCAGCCCGATCCACAGGAACGCGTCCCCCGAGGCGCGCGCTTCGTCCAGGGCGTCGGAGAGGTCGGTCGGCCCCTCCGTCCGGTGCCCGTCACGGTAGATGGCACAGTCGACGATCACGGAGCGTATTCTCCCGCCGCTCGATCCGTAGCGCACTCCTGGCTCAGCTCAGGGCCCTTCTGATGGATCTCCGCGGCGTCGCGACGCCCGGCACGCCCGATCGCCGCACGGCGCGAAGGGACAGGTGGCTCCGCCACATGACCCTCCACGCCGCACACCGCTCGCACGCACCGAACGTCGCTCCTTCTCCCACGGAGATCCATCAGAAGGGCCCTAGGCTGGGCCGCATGCCCACCTTGATCCTCGTCCGGCACGGACGTTCCACCGCCAATACCGCGGGACTGCTCGCCGGGTGGACGCCCGGTGTCGCCCTCGACGAGCGCGGCGCCGCGCAGGCCGCAGCGCTGCCCGGGCGCCTCGCGGAGCTGCCGATCTCCGAAGTCGTCACCAGCCCCCTCCAGCGCTGTCAGGAAACGATTCAGCCGCTCCTCGACGCCCGGCCCGAGCTGCGGGCGCACACCGAGGAGCGCATCGGGGAGTGCCACTACGGCGACTGGTCCGGCCGCAAGCTCGCCGAGCTGATGGACGAGCCGCTGATGGAGGTCGTACAGACGCATCCGTCCGCCGCCGCGTTCCCGGGTGGCGAGTCGATGCGGTCCATGCAGACGCGGGCGGCCGAGGCGGTACGCGAGTGGAACGCGCGCGTGGAGCGCGATCACGGCGGCGACGCCGTGTACCTCATGTGCTCGCACGGCGACATCATCAAGTCCCTTGTCGCGGACGCACTCGGACTTCATCTGGACCTCTTCCAGCGGATTTCCGTAGAACCGTGTTCCATCACCGCGATCCGTTACACCCGGCTGCGGCCGTTCCTCGTCCGCCTCGGGGACACCGGCGATTTCACGTCTCTCGCGCCGCGCGAGGAACCTCCGGGCGGCGACGCCGCGGTCGGGGGCGGTGCGGGCGCACCGTGATCGTCGGCCGCAGTAGGGTGAAGCGGTCGAAGAAGCGCAGTAGTTGTCAGCAGCAGACGCACGTCATGGCGGATGCAATCGATCCAATGGAGACAGGACGTGTCCCGTCAGGTGTACCTCTACGACCCACCGGACCGTTTCGTGGCCGGTACGGTCGGGCTGCCCGGGCGCCGGACCTTCTTCCTGCAGGCCACCGCCGGACCCCGGGTGACCAGCGTGGCCCTGGAGAAGACCCAGGTGGCGGCGCTCGCCGAGCGGATGGAAGAGCTGCTCGACGAGGTCGTCCGGCGTACCGGGGGCAGCGCCCCCGTCCCGGCGGTGGCCCCGACCGAGGTCTCCGACACCGCCCCGCTCGACACTCCCGTCGAGGAGGAGTTCCGGGTCGGCACCATGGCGCTCGCCTGGGACGGTGACGAGCAGCGCATGATCGTCGAGGCGCAGGCGCTCGTCGAGCTGGACGCCGACTCCGAGGAAGACCTCGCGGAAGCCGAGGAAAGGCTCCTGCAGGACGAGGAGAACGGTCCGCCGATGCTGCGGGTCCGCCTCACCGGCGCGCAGGCCCGCGCCTTCACCAAGCGCGCCCTCGACGTCGTCAACGCCGGCCGACCGCCCTGCCCGCTGTGCAGTCTCCCGCTAGACCCGGAAGGACACGTATGTCCGCGCCAGAACGGATACCGCCGCGAAGCGTGACCACGGCCGAGCTGCTCGCCGAGGGCGAGCTGACGGTGCGCGGCCGCATTCGTGAGGCCTCCAACGCGGTGCTGCTGTGCGACGTGTCGTACCAGGGTCGGCAGGCGTCCTGTGTCTACAAGCCGGTCATCGGCGAGCGCCCGCTGTGGGACTTCCCCGACGGCACGCTGGCCCAGCGGGAGGTCGCGGCGTACGAGGTGTCCGAGGCCACCGGCTGGGGGCTCGTCCCGACGACGGTCCTGCGCGACGGGCCGCACGGCGAGGGCATGTGCCAGCTGTGGATCGAGCCGATGACCGAGGGCACGGAGCTGCTCGCGCTGGTCGACGGCGAGGAGCCGGGCGACGGCTGGAAGGCCGTCGCGTTCGCCGAGGTCGGTGAGGGGCGTACGGCGCTGTTGGTGCACGCCGACGACGAGCGGCTGCGCAGGCTCGCGGTGCTCGACGCGGTGATCAACAACGCGGACCGCAAGGGCGGCCATCTGCTGCCCGCGCCCGAGGGCCGGCTGTACGGCGTCGACCACGGGGTCTCCTTCAACGCCGAGAACAAGTTGCGGACGCTGCTGTGGGGCTGGGCGGGGGAGAAGCTCACCGCTGAGGCCATCGGGGTCCTGGAGGGCCTCAGAGACGCCCTGGACGGGACGCTGGGCCTGCGGCTGGCGGAGCTCATCACCGAGGCCGAACTGGACGCCACGCGCGCGCGTGTGGCCGTCCTGCTCACCTCCGGACGGCACCCGGAGCCCTCGGGGGACTGGCCCGCCATCCCCTGGCCGCCCGTATGACCGGCGAGATACTCTCCCGAAGTCGGCCACGCACATTCTGGTCCTGTACGCAAGAGCGCCTTCCCGGTCATCGGGCCTGGTCCGGTTCGTATACGGAAGGTCCGTCCGGTTAGGCTCAAGACATGTATGCCTGGCCCGCTTCTGAGGTCCCCGCCCTGCCCGGTGAGGGCCGCGACCTCCGGATCCACTCCACCGCGACCAGGGGTCTTGTCTCCCTCGACCCCGGTCCCGTCGCCCGTATCTACGTCTGCGGTATCACTCCGTACGACGCGACCCACATCGGTCACGCGGCGACCTACAACGCGTTCGACCTCGTGCAGCGCGTGTGGCTCGACACCAAGCGGCAGGTTCATTACGTCCAGAACGTGACGGACGTCGACGACCCGCTCCTGGAGCGGGCCGCCCGGGACAACATCGACTGGGTCGCCCTCGCCGAGAAGGAGACCGCCCTCTTCCGCGAGGACATGACCGCCCTGCGGATGCTGCCCCCGCAGCAGTACATCGGCGCCGTCGAGGCGATACCCGGGATCGTCCCGCTGGTCGAGCGGCTGCGGGACGCCGGGGCCGCGTACGAACTCGAGGGCGACGTCTACTTCTCCGTGGAGGCGGACCCGCACTTCGGTCAGGTGTCCCATCTGGACGCCGCCGCGATGCGGCTGCTGTCCGCCGAGCGCGGCGGCGACCCGGAGCGGCCGGGCAAGAAGAACCCGCTCGACCCGATGCTGTGGATGGCCGCCCGCGAGGGCGAGCCGAGCTGGGACGGTGCCTCGCTCGGGCGCGGCCGGCCCGGCTGGCACATCGAGTGCGTCGCGATCGCGCTCGACCACCTGGGTATGGGTTTCGACGTGCAGGGCGGCGGCTCGGACCTCGCCTTCCCGCACCATGAGATGGGTGCCTCCCACGCGCAGGCGCTGACCGGCGAGTTCCCCATGGCCAAGGCGTACGTGCACGCCGGCATGGTCGCCCTCGACGGCGAGAAGATGTCCAAGTCCAAGGGCAACCTGGTCTTCGTGTCGAAGCTGCGGCACGACGGAGTCGACCCGGCGGCCATCCGGCTCGCTCTGCTCTCGCACCACTACCGGGCCGACTGGGAGTGGACCGACCAGGTGCTCCAGGACGCGCTCGCCCGGCTGGAGCGCTGGCGGGCCGCCGTGTCGCGGCCCGACGGCCCGTCCGCCGACGCGCTCGTCGACGAGGTCCGAGAGGCACTCGCGAACGACCTGGACGCCCCGGCCGCGCTCGTCGCGGTCGACCGCTGGGCCGCGCGGCAGCACACCGAGGGCGGTACGGACGAGGGCGCGCCCGGCGTCGTGTCGCGTGCCGTGGACGCCCTGTTGGGCGTGGCCCTGTGAGCCGTGTGGGCTAGCGGGACCGCACAGAACGGAACACCCGGAACACACAGCACGGGGCGCTTCCTCCGGGTGGAGGAAGCGCCCCTCGCGTTCACCTGCGGCCGTTCACTCGCGGCCGTTCACTTGCGGGTCAGAGCTTCTGGACCCGGACGCTCCGCAGTACGTTCGGGGACTGGGTGTCCCAGACGCCCACCACCTGGTGGCCGAACGCGAAGGCCTCCTGGATCTCGTCGTGGGCCTGCGGGGTCGGGTTGTTGAGGACCCGGAACTGGTTGTTGATGCGCAGGAAGATCTGACGCGGCTGCCCCTGGATCGGGTGGACGATGTCGATGAAGCCGTTCGCCACACCGGAGGCGAGCGCCTGCGCCGAGACCTGCTGGATCACCTGCTGGAGCGCGGCCGTCGAGGTCTGCGCCAGCTGCTGCTGAGCCTGCTGCTCGGCCTGCTGCGCCTGCTGGTCCTGCTGCTGTTGCTGGCCGTACTGCTGTTGCTGCTGGCCGCCGAGCTGCTGGAGCAGCTGCTGATAGGGCTGTTGCTGGCCGAGCTGCTGAAGCTGTTCGAGCGAACCGGACATGCCCTGCTGACCGAACGGCTGCTGTTGCTGGCCGAAGGGCTGCTGCATCTGCTGTCCGAACGGCTGCTGCTGCTGGCCCTGGCCCTGCTGTCCGAACGGCTGCTGCATCTGCTGCCCGAAGGGCTGCTGCTGGTACGGCGAAGTGCCCGGGAACTGCTGGCCTTGCTGGCCCTGCTGTCCTTGCTGTCCCAGTTGGCTCATCTGCGGGGTGGTGCTCATGCGGGTGCCACCTTCCCTCAATGGTTGAGCAGTGATGGGTCGCGTCAGCCTGTGACGACCAGGCCGACGATCTCGTCGTCCGAGAACCAGACGCGAACGTCGGGCCGTCCGCCCGCGAAGGCGGCGTGCACGGCCTGGCGGATCTCGGGCGACGGGTGGTTCAGACTCCGCCAGTCGCCGGCCACGAACAGCCGGAGCCTCGGCGGAAGTTCACGCGGATACGGCAGCAGCTCGTCCCAGTACCGTTCGGCCTGGCCCGAGCCGACCGCCTCCGGCAGCAGATGGGCGATCGCCGCTTTGATGTCGGGCCGGTTGCCGATCCGCTGCGACGCGGGCCTGCCCGGCGCGTCCTGCTGCGGGGAACCGGTGGCCCGCAGCACCTTGCGCGCCCGCTCCGGGTACATCGGCTCCTGGGCGGCCGCCTTGAGCATGCCCTGCAGCGCGGCCAGGGCGCCGACCACCACCGGGGAGGCGGAGGAGGTCCCGGAGAACGTGTCCGTGAACCAGGCGATCTCCTCGGCGCCGCCCTGCAGATCACCGGGCTTGTCCCAGAAGCCGCCGGTCGTGGTGACCTCCCGGCCCCAGCCCTGCGCGTCCAGGCGCGCCCCGTAGTTGGAGAACGCGAGACGGGAGCGGTCCGGGCCGTGGTCGCGGCCGTGGGTGCCGGGCGGCGGAGCGCCCGCGCCGACCAGGATCGCGCCGGAGGGCCGGTTGGACGGGTTGAAGGGGTTGCGCCACCACTCCGGGAACTCGTCCGGACGGCGCTCGTACACCGCGTCGTCGAGCGACTCGGCGCCGTTGCCCGCCGCCTCCACCACGAGGACGCCCTTGGCGGTCGCGTACCGGATGGCCGCGAAGTCGTCCGGCCACCACTCGATCGCGATGTACCCCTTCTGGTCGTCGCGCTGCTCGTAGTCGAACCGCGGTCCTGGACGGTGCAGTTCGATCAGGATGATGTCGCCAGCGTTCAGCCGGTCGGCCGCCGCGTGGATCGCGGCCGCCGTGCCGATGCCCTGGAACGACGCGGCCGCGGTCACGGTGTCCGGCACGATGCCGGTGATCCCGTACTCGTTGCGGTCGCCGCCGATCACGCCGATGACGGCGGTGCCGTGGTTGCGCCAGGCCAGGTCCTGGATCGGGGTGCCGACCACGACACCCGCGAGTTTCGCGGCCAGGTCCTCGTGCCCCAGCTGCCAGGCCCCCTCCACGTCGATCACGGTGACGCCGTGGCCGGACCCGCCGGGCCGCTGCCAGGCCCAGTGGGCGTCGACCCCCTCCGGCGCGGGCCGCAAGTAGCCCTGGCGGCTGGTGAAGTCGGGTGTGACGGGGGCACCTTCCTTGCGCTTCTTGTCGTCCTCGGTGCGCCGGCCGACGGACCCCACCGAGGCCGGCACGGCCCCCGGCTTCACATACGCGGTGTCGATCTCCGGCAGCGCGGCGATCCGCGAACGCAGCTCCTGGGCCCGGGTGTCGGTCCCGCGGACCCGGTAGAAGAGTTCGAGGTCCGGGAGCGTCTCGGCGCCCGGGGCCTGGGACTGCACCGCGGACTGCAGCCGCTCCTCACTGCCGAAGAGGGGTTCCAGGGCGAGCTGTTCGTCGCTGAGGAACATGTTGAGTGCCGACACGTCGGCGCCGGCCGCCGAACGGACCCCCTCGGTCCCGGCGCGCAGCCGGGCCTCGGGCCGTGCGACGACGATCAGCTCCTGCTCGGCTCCTCGGTAGGTGAATCCCGCTCCGTCGGGCCCTGGCCCGGACGCTCCCGGGCCTTGCGCCGGCTGTACCTGGTCGGTCATCGCGTGCCGCTCCCTTCGGTCCGTGCAGATCTGGATCCGTGAAGGTCCGGAGTTGTCGAACTCCGCTGTCCGCCTGTCGCGTTGTGCCGATCTGTTTCTAACTGTTTCCGATCTGTTTCTGCTCTGTTTCGTCTTCCCCCGGTCGTCCCCTCGGGGCACACCCTGCTACTCCCGGGCCGACTCGTCCACCCCCGAGTTGGTCAACTGCGTTTGAAAACAAGTTGAATTGGGAACCCTGTGCAATCCGTCCGGAAAACGATGTCACGGCACAATCCGGCCAAAGGCTGTGGAGACGGTTGTCATGTGATGAGATGACAGGCGCCTGTTGACCGTTCGGCCGGCCTCGCGCCGGCCCATCGCGGAAGGACGCACAGTGGCACTCGCGGATCGTTCCTTCGCACGTCGAAGACTTCTCACCACGGCAGCCACCCTGGGTGGCGCGGCACTACTGGGTGGTACGGCGCACGCGGCCGAAGTGCCGAAGAAGAACTGGCCCGCCCAGTTCCCGTTGCCCAACGGCTTCCAGCCGGAGGGCATCGCCATCGGCTCGGCCCCGTTCGCGTACTTCGGATCGCTGGCCAACGGCGACATCTACCGGGCGAGCCTCGCCACCGGGCGCGGCTCCGTCATCAGCAAAGGCCCCGGCGCCGGACACCCCTGCGTGGGCCTGAAGATCGACCGGCACGGCCGGCTCTTCGTCAGCGGCGGGGGCGGCGGCGATCTGCGTACGGTCGACGCCCGTACGGGGAAGATCGAGAAGCAGTACGCCGTCGGCGGCACGTTCGTGAACGACGTGATCCTCACTCCGGGCGCCGCCTGGTTCACCGACTCGTTCGCGCCGCAGCTCTACCGGCTCGCACTCGACCGGCACGGGAAGCCCGGAGCCGTCAGGACCGTGCCGTTGACCGGCGAGTGGGAGCAGGGCCCGGACTTCACCGCCAACGGCATCGAGCGCACACCCGACGGCAGCGCGCTCCTGGTGGTGAACGGATTTGCCGACGGCGGCTCTCTGCTGCGCGTCGACCCGGGCACCGGCGTCGCCACCACCGTCGACCTCGGCGCGGCCCGACTCCCCAACGGTGACGGGATGTTGCTCCTCGGCAGGATCCTCTACGTAGTCCAGCAGCAGCAGAACGCGATCGACGTGTTCCGGCTGAACGCGGCCGGCACCAAGGGCACCGCGATCGCCCGGATCACCGACCCGCGCTTCCGCATCCCGACGACGGCCGCGGCGTGGGGCGACCGGCTGTATCTGCCGAACGCGCGCTTCGATGTCGAGCCGACGCCCGACACGGAGTACGACGCGGTGGCGGTACGCCAGGTGTGACCCGCGAGGGGCGGTGCGCCGCGTGCGCACCGCCCCTGGTGGCTCAGCCCTCCGACGTAGCCGGTCCTACGCCGTGGTTCAGTCCTCCGACGGGTCGTCCCGAGTCGGATCGGCGTCGGCTTCAGTGTCGGCGTCGGCGGGATCCGGCAGCGACGGCTTCGGCGGCCGGGTGCGGCCGCCCGGGTTGTCCCGGAGGTATGTGGCCGGGTCGCCGCTCTCCGTGGCGTGGCCGCCGGGCGGAGTCGGCGGACCGCCGCCGTCCCGTCTGCGCAGATAGCGCTCGAACTCGCGGGCGATCGCCTCGCCGGACGCCTCGGGCAGCTCGGCGGTGTCCCGGGCCTCCTCCAGCGACTGCACGTACTCGGCGACCTCGCTGTCCTCGGCCGCCAGCTGGTCCACGCCCAGCTGCCAGGCCCGCGCGTCCTCGGGCAGCTCGCCCAGCGGGATCCGCAGGTCGATGAGGTCCTCCAGGCGGTTCAGGAGGGCCAGCGTCGCCTTCGGATTCGGCGGCTGGGAGACGTAGTGCGGTACGGCCGCCCACAGTGACACCGCGGGTACGCCCGCGTGCGTGCACGCCTCCTGGAGGATGCCGACGATGCCCGTGGGGCCCTCGTACTTGGTCTCCTCCAGGTCCATCGTGCGGGCCAGGTCCGCGTCCGAGGTGACTCCGCTGACCGGGACCGGACGGGTGTGCGGGGTGTCGCCCAGCAGGGCACCCAGGATCACCACCAGCTCCACGCCCAGCTCATGGGCGAAGCCCAGCAGCTCGTTGCAGAACGAGCGCCACCGCATGGACGGCTCGATGCCCCGGACCAGCACCAGGTCCCGCGGCTTCTCCCCGCCGACGCGGACCACCGACAGGCGGGTCGTCGGCCAGGTGATCTTGCGTACGCCGCCGTCCAGCCACACGGTGGGGCGGTTGACCTGGAAGTCGTAGTAGTCCTCGGCGTCGAGCGCCGCGAACACCTCGCCCTTCCACTCCTTGTCCAGATGCGCGACCGCGGTGGAGGCGGCGTCGCCGGCGTCGTTCCAGCCCTCGAACGCGGCCACCATGACCGGGTCGACCAGCTCGGGAACCCCCTCGAGCTCGATCACCCAGTGCCTCCTTCCGATGTGCCCTCACGTACGCCCCAACCTTACGGCCCCCGCGGGGGGGCGCCCGCAGCCCCCTCGGGTGGGGGAGTGACCGGATGACTGCCCCGTTCGCCGCGCCGGAACACCCCGGAGCCGACACGGAACGGCAGTTCACAGTGTCGACCGCAGCCACTGCTCCACGCTCGCGATGTGCACCGTCGCCCACGAGCGGGCCGCCTCCGCGTCCCGGTCGCGCAGCGCGCTGAGGATCGCGCGGTGCTCGTGCAGGGTGCGGCTGACCGCGTCCTCCTGGGTCAGACCGCGCCAGATGCGGGCCCGGGTGGTGGGCCCGGAGAGGCCGTCGAGGAGGGAGCAGAGCACCGAGTTGCCGGAGCTCTGCACGATGCCGCGGTGGAACTCCAGGTCGCAGGCGACGAGTTCCTCCACTGAGGGAGCCGCGCCGAGGGCGTCCAACTGGGCGGTCAGCGCGTCGAGTTGCTGCTCGCTGATGCGCAGGGCGGCCATCGCCGTCGCGGCCGGCTCCAGGATGCGGCGCACCGCGAGGAACTCCAGGACGGTGTCGTCGCGGTGGAAGTCGACGACGAAACTCAGCGCCTCCAGGAGGAGCTGCGGGTCCAGGCTCGTGACGTACGTGCCGTCGCCCTGCCGGACGTCCAGGATGCGGATGAGCGACAGGGCCCGCACGGCCTCCCGCAGGGAGTTGCGGGACAGGCCCAGGTCGGCGGCCAGCTCGCTCTCCTTGGGAAGCCGGTCGCCGGGGCGCAGTGCGCCGGAGACGATCATTCCCTTGATCTTTTCGATCGCCTCATCGGTGACTGCCATGGGCGCCTCCCTGTGTGCTCAGACATCCGATGTCTCGGTCATTATGGGGGTTCAGCAGGCTGAACGTGGAGACAAACGCTCAGCTCAGGCAAGCGCCAGCAGACGCAGGGCTTCGAGGGACACCAGCGCGCCGCGCTCGACACCCGCCGCCACGACCTCCCGGTGCGGGTCGTACCCACCGGTCGACAACGGCACGTCCGGGTCGCGGAGTTCGTCCGCGTTCACCCCGTCGACCACGAGCACCCCGCCCGCGACGAGCCCGCGCAGCGAGGCCGTCACCAGCAGTGCGGCGAGTTCCATCTCGATGGCGGCGAGCCCGGCCCCGGCATAGGCGTCGAGGGGGATGAGCCCGGGCTGGAAGGCGGCCCGCGTCCACACGATCCCCCGGTGGTGCGGGGCGCCCGCCTCGCGGGCCGCGCGCTGGAGCGCGAACACCGCCTCGGGGGACGCCACCGCCGGGTACTCCGGCGGCAACAGCTGTTGGGTCACGCCGTCGTCCCGTACGGCCGCCTCCGCGATGACGAGATCGCCGTCGCCGATCCCGGGCCGCATCGCGCCCGCCGTGCCGAACCGCAGGAACGTGCGGACCCCCGCGTCCGCCAGCTCCTGGAACAGCAGGATCGCGCCGGGCGCCCCGACGCCGTGCGAGGCCACGGTGACCGGCAGGCCCTTCCAACTCCCGCTGAACACACGGTATTCGCGGTGGTACGACACCTCCTGGGCGCCGTCCAGCCGTGCGGCCACGAGTGCCGCACGCAGCGGGTCCCCGACGACCAGCGCGTACGGCGGGAGCCCCGTGCGGGGTATTCGGGTGAGGGGCAACAGGTCCTGTGTCACGCCGAAGATCGTACGCAAAAGGGCGGCCGCCCCATGGCGGCCGCCCCTCAACTCACCTCGGACGCCTACTTCTTGTCGAGCAGGTCCTGCACCTTGCCCCGCACCTCGTCCGTCGCGAGCCCGCGGATCGTCAGGGTCGTACGGCGGCGCAGGACGTCGTCCGCCGTCTCGGCCCACTCGTTGTCCCGGGCGTAGACGACCTGCGCCCAGATCTCCGGGGCGTCCGGGTGGACGCGCTCGGCCAACTCCGGGTTGTCGTTGGCCAGTCGAGCGATGTCGAAGGCCAGCGAACCGTAGTGCGTGGCCAGGTGCCGGGCGGTGTCGGCCCCCATACTCGGGCCGGACGCGGAACCGTCGACCAGCAGGCGGTGGGCGACGGCGCGCGGGTTGGCGACACCCGGCAGCGGCAGCTTCTTCGGCAGCGCGGAGACGGGCTCGAAGTCCTCGCCGAGCGGATGGCCCGGCAGCGCCTCCAGCTTCTTCATGACCGTACGGCCGATGTGCCGGAAAGTGGTCCACTTGCCGCCCGCGACGGACAGCATGCCGCCCCGGCCCTCGGTAACGACCGTCTCCCGCTTGGCTTTTGACGTGTCGCCAGGTCCGCCGGGCAGCACCCGCAGCCCCGCGAAGGAGTACGTGATCAGGTCACGCGACAGCTGCTGGTCGCGGATCGAGAACGCGGCCTCGTCCAGGATCTGCGCTATGTCCTTCTCGTTGACAGCGACGTCCGCCGGGTCACCCTCGTACGCCTCGTCGGTCGTGCCGAGCAGCAGCATGTCCTCCCAGGGGAGGGCGAAGGTGATCCGGTACTTGTCGATCGGGGTCGCCAGCGCGGCCTTCCAGGGGGAGGTGCGCTTGAGGACCAGGTGCGCGCCCTTCGACAGGCGGATCGACGGGGCCGCGTCGGGGTTCTCCAGCTTGCGCAGGTGGTCGACCCAGGGACCGGTGGCGTTGAGGACGAGGCGCGCGTTCACGCCGAACTCCTCGCCGTCCGTACGGTCCTTGAGGTCCGCGCCGGTCACCCGGCCGTTGGTGAAGCGCAGACCGGTGACCTCGGCGTGGTTCAGTACGGCGGCGCCCGACTCGACGGCCGCGCGGACCGTCATCAGCGCCATCCGGGAGTCGTTCATCTGGTCGTCGCCGTACACGGCCACGGCCTTCAGGTTCTCCGTACGCAGCTCGGGAACGTCCTGCGCGGCCTTCGAAGGCGAGAGCAGATGCCCGACGCCGTCACCGAAGGCCGACAGGGCCGAGTACGCGAAGACACCCGCGCCCAGCTTCGCCGCGCCGTGCGGCCCGCCCTTGTACACGGGGAGGTAGAACGTGAGCGGATTCGCCAGGTGGGGGGCCACCTGACGGGAGACCGCACGGCGCTCGAAGTGGTTCTCCGCCACCAGCTTCACCGCGCCGGTCTGCAGGTAGCGCAGACCGCCGTGGAGCAGCTTGGAGGAGGCGGAGGAGGTCGCGCCGGCGAAGTCGCCGGCGTCGACCAGGGCCACCCGCAGACCCGACTGTGCGGCATGCCAGGCCGTGGAGATGCCCAGAATCCCGCCACCGATCACCAGGAGGTCGTATGTCGCCTTGGACAGCTGCTCCCGGGTTTCGGCGCGGCTCACTGCCCTGAGGTTGAAGGCGGCGGAGCCGTTGGCCGGGTGCGTCCCAAGAGCCGGGACACTCTGCAGGGTGGTCATTGCGTCTTACTCCTCGTCTTCGATCCAGCCCATGGTCCGCTCGACGGCCTTGAGCCAGCTCTTGTACTCACGGTCGCGGATCTCCGCGTCCATGTTCGGGGTCCATTCGGCGGCCCGGCGCCAGTTGGCGCGCAGGTCCTCCGTGTTGGTCCAGAAGCCGACGGCGAGACCGGCGGCGTAGGCGGCGCCGAGGCAGGTGGTCTCGGCGACCATCGGGCGCACCACGGGGGCGTCCAGGACGTCGGCCAGGGTCTGCATCAGCAGGTTGTTGGAGGTCATGCCGCCGTCGACCTTGAGGGCCGCGAGCTCGACGCCGGAGTCCTTGGTCATGGCGTCGCTGATCTCACGGGTCTGCCAGGCGGTGGCCTCCAGGACGGCGCGTGCGATGTGCGCCTTGGTGACGTACCGGGTCAGACCGGTGATCACACCGCGGGCGTCCGGGCGCCAGTACGGGGCGAACAGGCCGGAGAACGCCGGGACGAAGTACGCGCCGCCGTTGTCCTCCACCGACAGGGCCAGGGTCTCGATCTCCGCGGCGGACTTGATCAGGCCCATCTGGTCGCGCATCCACTGGACGAGCGAGCCGGTGACGGCGATGGAACCCTCGAGCGCGTAGACCGGCTTCTGGTCGCCGATCTGGTAGCCGACGGTGGTCAGTAGCCCGCTGTACGAGTTGATGACCTTGTCACCGGTGTTCATCAGCATGAACGTGCCGGTGCCGTAGGTGGACTTGGCCTCGCCCTCGGAGAAACAGGTCTGGCCGAACAGGGCCGCCTGCTGGTCGCCGAGCGCGGAGGCGACGGGGATGCCGCCGAGCAGGTCGCCGAGCTTGCCGCCGGTGATCTCGCCGTACACCTCGGCGGAGGAGCGGATCTCCGGCAGCATCGCCAGCGGGACACCGATGGACTCGGCGATCTTCTCGTCCCACTGCATGGTGTGCAGGTTCATCAGCATCGTGCGGGAGGCGTTGGTGACGTCGGTGACGTGCCGGCCGCCGTTGACACCGCCCGTCAGGTTCCAGATGACCCAGGAGTCCATGGTGCCGAAGAGGATGTCGCCGGCCTCGGCGCGCTCGCGCAGGCCCTCGACGTTGTCAAGGAGCCAGCGGGCCTTGGGCCCGGCGAAGTAGGAGGCCAGCGGCAGGCCGGTCTCGCGGCGGAAACGATCCTGCCCGACGTTGCGGCCGAGCTCCTTGCACAGGGCGTCGGTGCGGGTGTCCTGCCAGACGAGGGCGTTGTGGACGGGCTCGCCGGTGTTCTTGTCCCAGAGCAGCGTGGTCTCGCGCTGGTTGGTGATGCCGATGGCCTTGATGTCGTCGCGGGTGATGCCGGCCTTCGCGATGGCGCTCGCGACGACCTCCTCGACGTTGGTCCAGATCTCGGTGGCGTTGTGCTCGACCCAGCCCGGCTTCGGGAAGATCTGCTCGTGCTCCTTCTGGTCGACGGAGACGATGCGGCCGTCCCGGTCGAAGACGATGCAGCGGCTGGACGTGGTGCCCTGGTCGATCGCGGCGATGAAGGGGCCGGCGGTGTGTGCGTCGGTCACGGTCTGCTCCTGAAAGTTCCGTATGAAAGGGGCTCTGGCTACGGCGCGGTGCTGTGAGGCGGATGGCCTCGAAGCGGGCCGCTCGCAAGCGTGCGGCTCAGCGGCCGGCTGCTCCGAGCGGTGCTCTACGCGAAGGCGAGCTCGTATATGCCTGCGGCGATCGCGCCGCCGATGAGCGGACCGGCGACCGGGATCCAGGCGTAGCTCCAGTCGGAACCGCCCTTGTTGGGCAGGGGGAGCAGGGCGTGCACGATGCGCGGACCGAGGTCACGGGCCGGGTTGATCGCGTAGCCGGTCGGACCACCGAGGGAGAGACCGATGCTGACGACCACGAGGGCGGTGATCAGGGCGCCGACGGGGCCGAGGCCGTCACCGTTGTTGTTGAGACCCTGCGTGAGGATCGCGAGCACGAGCACCACGGTGCCGATGATCTCGGTGGCGAGGTTCTGCACCACGTTCCGGATCTCGGGGCCGGTGGAGAAGATGCCGAGCACGGGGCCGGCCCCGGACTCCTGCGCCTCGACGGACTTGGACTTGGTGTCCTGCGCGCCCGGACCGCCGACGATCTCGCGGTCGGTGAGGTGCGCCAGGAACTGCCCGTAGTACGCGAGCCAGACCAGAGCGGCACCGATCATGGCGCCGAGCAGCTGTCCCGCCCAGTAGGTGGGGACGTCGCCCCAGGCGTCGTCCTTGATCGCGAGCGCGAGCGTCACGGCCGGGTTGAGGTGGGCACCGGAAAGAGGCGCCGAGATGTAGACCGCGGTCAGTACCGCGAAGCCCCAGCCGAAGCTGATGGCGAGCCACCCGGCGTTACGCGCCTTGGAGGCCTTCAGCGTGACGGCGGCACACACGCCACCGCCGAGCAGGATGAGCACGGCGGTACCGATGGTCTCGCCGATGAAGATGTCGGAGCTGGACACCCGCGACTCCTTTGTCCTTCGTCCAGGGGAAGCCGAACCCCGGGTCCCTCCGGTGGTCCGCGCTCTCAACGATGAGAGCTGTCTCGGCCTGGCGTTGTCACACTCTAACGCGTATTGCCGGTAGGTGTTCGACAATGTCGACCGATGGACGGGAGTCTTGCTCCGGTGTTACCAGCTCGTCAAGGGTTCTGTTGTCCAAAACACGATCGTTACTGACGGCCATGGGCTGTGGATCTTGGGGCGGGTGCGCAGCGCGTGTGAGCGGGTACTTCCCGTGGCGGGGCCGGGTATGCGGACGGCCGGTACGCGGATCGCGAACCGGCCATCCGACGCGTGCGCTCAGAACCGCCCGGCGCCCAGGTCCCGCGACACCGCGCGGGCGCAGTCGCGTACCGCCGCGATCAGGTCGGGACGCAGCTCCCCGTCCTTGCAGACCCGCTCCACGGCCCCGGTGATGCCCACCGCGCCGACCGGCATGCGCCGCCGGTTGTGGATGGGGGCGGCGACCGACGCGACACCCGTCCAGGTCTCCTCGACGTCGTCGGCGTACCCGCGCGCGCGGGTCATGTCGAGCACGCCTTCGAACTCGTCCAGCTCGCTTATCGTCCGGCCCGTGAACGGCTTGCGCTCGGCCTCCAGGACCTCGCTGTGCGCCACCGGGTCGTACGCCGACAGGACCTTGCCCAGCGCTGTGGAGTGCAGCGGCTGCATGGCCCCGACCTCCAGCACCTGACGGCTGTCGTCCGGCCGGAAGACGTGGTGCACGATCAGCACGCCCTGCTGGTGCAGCACGCCCAGGTAGACGCTCTCGCCGCTGGAGCGGGCCAGGTCGTCCGTCCACACCAGGGCGCGCGCCCGCAGCTCGTGCACATCGAGATACGTGGTCCCGAGGCGCAGCAGCTCGGCGCCCAGCTGGTACCGACCGGAGACCGGCTCCTGCTCGACGAAACCCTCCTGCTGGAGGGTGCGCAGAATGCCGTGGGCCGTACCCTTGGCCAGGCCAAGGGAGGAGGCGATGTCGGACAGGCCGAGCTGCCGCTCGCCGCCCGCGAGCAGGCGCAGCATCGCGGCCGCCCGTTCGAGCGACTGGATGTTCCGTGCCATCGCCGTGCTGCCTCCGTCCCCTTCGACCGTCGGCGGGCGACTCACTGCCGCCGTTCGGCATTGTCGAACAGTACCGTTCGTTGGCGAGGTCCCGCTAATGGGTGGTCGCCCCATGTTCCGGCCGACCGGGCACCGCCGCCGGCACCGCCGTCACGTACGCCACGCCCGTCCGTCCCGTGGACGCCCCTGACCGTACGGGCGTGCTCCGGGCTACCCTGACGGCGTGCGCCTTCCATGGGAAGCGCAAAGCCGACAGCCGTCGCACTCCAGGGAGCACCTTCATGGCCTCGTTGCCGAATCCGTCCCCTTCCTCCGAGCTCGCCGAGAGCCGGACGCGAACCGACGCACTGCGAGAAGCCCTCGCCACCCGCGTGGTGGTGGCCGACGGCGCGATGGGCACGATGCTGCAGGCGCAGGACCCGACGCTGGAGGACTTCGAGCAGCTGGAGGGCTGCAACGAGATCCTGAACGTGACCCGGCCCGACATCGTGCGCTCGGTGCACGAGGAGTACTTCTCCGTCGGGGTCGACTGCGTCGAGACCAACACCTTCGGCGCGAACTTCGCGGCCCTCGCCGAGTACGACATCGCGGACCGCGTCCACGAGCTCTCCGAGTCCGGCGCCCGCATCGCCCGCGAGGTCGCCGACCGGTTCACCGCGTCGACCGGGCAGCAGCGCTGGGTCCTCGGCTCCATGGGCCCCGGCACCAAGCTGCCCACCCTCGGCCACGCCCCGTACACCACGCTGCGCGACGCCTACCAGCAGAACGCCGAGGGCATGATCGCCGGCGGCGCCGACGCGCTGCTCGTGGAGACCACCCAGGACCTGCTGCAGACCAAGGCGTCGGTGCTGGGCGCCCGCCGGGCCCTGGAGGCCACCGGCGCCGATCTGCCGCTGATCGTCTCGGTGACCGTCGAGACCACCGGCACCATGCTGCTGGGCTCGGAGATCGGTGCCGCGCTCACCGCGCTGGAGCCGCTCGGCATCGACATGATCGGCCTGAACTGCGCCACCGGACCCGCCGAGATGAGCGAGCACCTGCGCTATCTGGCCCGCCACTCGCGCATCCCGCTGTCCTGCATGCCCAACGCCGGCCTGCCCGTCCTCGGCAAGAACGGCGCCCACTACCCGCTGACGGCTCCCGAGCTGGCCGACGCCCAGGAGACCTTCGTACGCGAGTACGGCCTGTCCCTGGTCGGCGGCTGCTGCGGTACGACGCCCGAGCACCTGCGCCAGGTCGTCGAGCGCGTACGGGACCTGACCCCGGCCGAGCGCCACCCGCGGCCCGAGCCGGGCGCCGCCTCGCTCTACCAGACCGTGCCGTTCCGCCAGGACACCGCGTACATGGCGATCGGCGAGCGGACGAACGCCAACGGTTCGAAGAAGTTCCGCGAGGCCATGCTGGACGGCCGCTGGGACGACTGTGTGGAGATGGCCCGCGACCAGATCCGCGAGGGCGCGCACATGCTCGACCTGTGCGTCGACTACGTGGGCCGCGACGGCGTCGCCGACATGGAGAAGCTGGCAGGACGCTTCGCGACCGCCTCCACGCTGCCGATCGTCCTGGACTCCACCGAGGTCGAGGTGATCCGGGCCGGTCTTGAGAAGCTCGGCGGCCGCGCGGTCATCAACTCGGTCAACTACGAGGACGGCGACGGCCCCGAGTCCCGCTTCGCGAAGGTCACCAAGCTGGCTCAGGAGCACGGCGCCGCGCTGATCGCCCTGACCATCGACGAGGAGGGCCAGGCCCGCAGCGTCGAGCACAAGGTGGCCATCGCCGAGCGGCTGATCGAGGACCTGACGGGGAACTGGGGCATCCACGAGTCGGACATCCTCATCGACTGTCTGACCTTCACCATCTGCACCGGCCAGGAGGAGTCCCGCAAGGACGGCATCGCCACCATCGACGCGATCCGCGAGCTCAAGCGCCGCCGCCCGGACGTGCAGACCACGCTGGGCCTCTCCAACATCTCCTTCGGCCTCAACCCGGCCGCCCGCGTCCTGCTCAACTCGGTCTTCCTCGACGAGTGCGTCAAGGCGGGCCTCGACTCGGCGATCGTGCACGCGTCCAAGATCCTGCCGATCGCCCGCTTCGACGACGAACAGGTCACCACCGCCCTCGACCTGATCTACGACCGGCGGGCCGAAGGTTACGACCCGCTGCAGAAGCTGATGGCGCTGTTCGAGGGCGCCACCACCAAGTCGCTGAAGGCCGGCCGGGCCGAGGAACTGGCCGCGCTGCCGCTGGACGAGCGGCTCAAGCGGCGCATCATCGACGGCGAGAAGAACGGCCTCGAACAGGATCTGACCGAGGCGCTCCAGACCCGTCCAGCCCTCGACATCGTCAACGACACCCTCCTCGACGGCATGAAGGTCGTCGGCGAACTGTTCGGCTCCGGCCAGATGCAGCTGCCGTTCGTGCTCCAGTCCGCCGAGGTCATGAAGACCGCGGTGGCCCACCTGGAGCCGCACATGGAGAAGACCGACGACGAGGGCAAGGGCACCATCGTGCTGGCCACCGTCCGCGGCGACGTCCACGACATCGGCAAGAACCTCGTCGACATCATCCTGTCCAACAACGGCTACACCGTCGTCAACCTCGGCATCAAGCAGCCCGTCTCGGCGATCCTGGAGGCGGCCGAGGAGCACCGGGCCGACGTCATCGGCATGTCCGGCCTGCTGGTCAAGTCCACGGTGATCATGAAGGAGAACCTGCAGGAGCTCAACCAGCGCAAGATGGCCGCCGACTATCCGGTGATCCTCGGCGGCGCGGCCCTCACCCGGGCGTACGTCGAACAGGACCTGCACGAGATCTACGACGGCGAAGTCCGCTACGCCCGCGACGCGTTCGAGGGCTTGCGCCTGATGGACGCGCTGATCGGGGTCAAGCGCGGAGTGCCGGGCGCCGTGCTCCCGGAACTCAAGCAGCGCCGGGTGCGGGCGTCCGCCGTACAGGTCGAGGAGCCCGCGCCGGAGGAGGGTGCGGTCCGCTCCGACGTCGCCGTCGACAACCCCGTGCCCACCCCGCCGTTCTGGGGCACCCGCGTCATCAAGGGCATCCAGCTCAAGGAGTACGCCTCCTGGCTGGACGAGGGCGCGCTGTTCAAGGGCCAGTGGGGCCTCAAGCAGGCGCGCACCGGCGACGGGCCGACCTACGAGGAGCTGGTGGAGACCGAGGGCCGGCCCCGGCTGCGCGGCCTGCTGGACCAGCTGCAGACCGGGAACCTGCTCGAAGCGGCCGTCGTCTACGGCTACTTCCCCTGCGTCTCCAAGGACGACGACCTGATCCTCCTGGACGACCAGGGCAACGAGCGCACCCGCTTCACCTTCCCGCGTCAGCGCCGCGGCCGCCGGCTCTGCCTGGCCGACTTCTTCCGGCCCGAGGAGTCCGGCGAGACGGACGTGGTGGGCCTCCAGGTCGTCACCGTCGGCTCCCGGATCGGCGAGGAGACGGCCAAGCTCTTCGAGTCCAACTCCTACCGCGACTACCTCGAACTGCACGGCCTGTCCGTGCAGTTGGCCGAGGCGCTGGCGGAGTACTGGCACGCACGCGTCCGTTCGGAACTCGGCTTCGCCGGTGAGGACCCGGCCGAAGTCGAGGACATGTTCGCGCTGAAGTACCGCGGTGCCCGCTTCTCGCTCGGCTACGGGGCCTGCCCGGACCTGGAGGACCGCGCCAAGATCGCCCGGCTCCTGGAGCCGGAGCGGATCGGCGTCCACCTCTCCGAGGAGTTCCAGCTCCACCCGGAGCAGTCCACCGATGCCATCGTCATCCACCACCCGGAGGCGAAGTACTTCAACGCGCGCTGACGACGCTCGGCGCGGGACCGATTCCGGCGTGCCTCGACGCATTCGGTGCAGGCCAGGGCGCCCAGGCGTCGGGATGTGAGAGTGCCCTCACGCACGCCGATTAAACAAGGCACTTCGTCGGCGGGAGTCGTACACTGGTCGGTCCAGCGCAGGCCGGTTCCCTACTGGGAACCGGCCTTCTCGTCCCTCACGGAGGTGTGCCTAGATGACCAGTACGGTCCCCGCACTCGGTACCCGTACGGCCGAAGGCTCCGCCTTGCAGGCCGTGCTCCTCGACATGGACGGCACCCTGGTGGACACCGAGGGCTTCTGGTGGGACGCCGAGGTCGAGGTGTTCGCGCGCCTCGGGCACACGCTCGACGACTCCTGGCGTCATGTGGTGGTCGGCGGTCCCATGACCCGCAGTGCGGGCTTCCTCATCGAGGCGACCGGCGCGGACATCCCGCTCGCCGAGCTCATGGTGCTGCTGAACGACGGGTTCGAGGACCGTATCGGGCGCAGCCTGCCGCTGATGCCGGGCGCCGCGAGACTCCTCGCCGAGCTCGCCGCACACCGCATTCCCACGGCCCTGGTGTCCGCCTCGCACCGGCGCATCATCGACCGCGTCCTGACGTCGCTCGGCCCCCAGCACTTCGCCCTGACCGTCGCGGGCGACGAGGTCGAACGCACCAAGCCGCACCCCGACCCGTATCTGCTGGCCGCCGCCGGCCTCGGCGCGGATCCGGCCCGGTGCGCGGTCGTCGAGGACACCGCCACGGGCGTAGCGGCCGCCGAGGCGGCGGGCTGCCATGTGGTCGTCGTACCCTCCGTCTCGCCGATCGCCCCGGCCGCCCGGCGCACCGTGGTGACCTCGCTGGAACAAGTCGACCTGTCTTTTCTGCGCGGTCTGATGACGGAAAAGCTCCAGTCATTCACCCAGGGTGAATGACCGAATGCTGAAAAACTCCGTGGCATCAGCACCGGAGTAATTCGATCGTGCCGGATGGCTGAATTCCGGTACCCCTCAACCGAGTTGAATCTGTGACGTTCACCACCCAGGCGGGGATCGACAAGAGGGCTCACGTGTGCGTCGGACCCCTGTTCGGGGGTGGTCGGCGTGCCCTTCTGTCCCGTTTCATGGAGCGCTGCGCCAATCCTTCCACTGTCGGGTTTTCGGTGCGTCCACACCCGGTTTCGCAGCGTGATGGGAACTCAACTCCGGCTCCTGCAAGCCGTCCTGCTGGTGCGGACTAATCTCATTGCGAGAACATCGCCGTAACCCCCGCCACCCGCCCGCAACACCCCCATGCTTGCCGGGTTCGCGGGATCGACAGCTCTGGAGACCTTCGAGCATGAACCGTAAGACTTTGGTGCTGCCGGCCGTAATCGGTCTGCTCGCTCCGGTTCTCGCCGCCTGCGGCGGTGCCGACGCCGAGGGCAACAGTGGCGACGCCATCGTCGTCGGCACCACCGACGGGTTCACCGTCTCGAAAGACGCGCCGGCTCCGCTGGACCCGGCGTACGCGTACGACGTCGGCACCTGGAACATCCTGCGCCAGACCGTCCAGACGCTGATGACCATGCCCAACGGCGGCGGCGACCCCCGGCCCGAGGCCGCCGAGGAGTGCGGCTTCACCGACTCGGGCAACGAGCGGTACGCGTGCACCCTGCGCAAGGACCTCAAGTTCGCGAACGGCGACCCGGTCACCGCCGAGGACGTCAAGTTCTCCATCGAGCGCGCGCTGCGGATCAAGGCCGACAGTGGCGTCTTCGCGCTGCTGTCCACCATCGACACCGTCGAGACGCAGGGCGACCGCGAGGTGATCTTCCACCTCAACACCGCCGACGCCACCTTCCCGTTCAAGCTGTCGACGCCGGTCGCGGGCATCGTGAACCCCGACGACTACGACAAGAACAAGCTGCGCGACGGCTACTCGGTGGACGGCTCCGGCCCGTACAGCCTCAAGGCCGAGGTCAAGAAAGACGCGATGACCAAGATCGTCTTCACCAAGAACCCCAATTACAAGGGGACTTCGGAGGTGAAGAACGACAAGGTCGAGCTCCGCGCCTACGCCGACGCCGACGCCATGGGCACCGCGCTCGACAAGGGCAACATCGACATGATGAGCCGCACCATGTCGCCCGGGCAGATCAAGAAGCTCCAGGACAAACCGTCCACCGAGATCAACCTGATCGAGCAGCCCGGCCTGGAGATCCGCTACCTCGGCTTCAACACCAACGACCCGTCGGTGAAGTCCAAGGCGATCCGCCAGGCGATGGCGCAGGTCATCAACCGCGGCGAGCTCACCTCCAAGGTGTACGGCTCCGGCGCCGACCCGCTGTACTCCGTGGTGCCGGCCACCCTCACGGGACACGCCAACTCGTTCTTCAACAAGTACGGCGACCCGGACAAGGCCAAGGCCGAATCGCTGCTGAACGACGCGAACATCACCACGCCGGTGAAGCTGACGCTGCACTACACGGACGACCACTACGGCCCGGCCACCAAGGAGGAGTTCGAGCTGCTGCAGAAGCAGCTGAACGCCAGCGGGCTGTTCAAGGTCGCCATCAAGGGCGAGAAGTGGGTCACGTTCCGCCCGAACGAGCAGAAGGGCGACTACGAGGTCTACGGAATGGGCTGGTTCCCGGACTTCCCCGACGCCGACAACTACATCGCGCCCTTCCTCGACAAGGACAACACCCTCAACCTGCCCTACGCGAACACCGAGATCCGCAGCGTCCTGATCCCGGAGTCCCGCCGCGAGGCCGACCGGCTCACCGCGTCCAGGAGCATCGAACAGATCCAGAGCATCGTCGCCGAGGACGTCCCGATCCTTCCGTTGTGGCAGGGCAAGCAGTACATCGCCGCACGGGACGACATCACCGGCGCCGAGTACGCGCTCAACTCGTCCGCCACCCTCCAGCTGTGGGAGCTCGGCCGCGGCGTGTGAGCTCACCGCCACGCTGGACGCGACCGACCGGACCCGAGACCAACGACAAGGCACACCCACGTGAACATGTGCAGCAAGTGGCCGGTCCTGCCCGTTGTGGCGGGACTGTCAGCGGGCCTGCTGACCGGATGCGGCTCCGACACCGGTGGCTCCGGCGGGAACGGCTCCGACGTCGTCATAGGGATGACCGACGACGTTCTGGCCACCGATCCCGCCTCCGGCTACGACCCGGGCTCCTGGCTCCTGTTCAACAACGTCTTCCAGTCGCTGCTCAGCTTCCCCAAGGGCGGCACCGAGCCGGTGCCGGAAGCCGCCGAGAAGTGCTCCTTCACGGACACGCGGACCAAGGTCTACCGGTGCACCCTGCGCGACGGACTGACGTTCAGCAACGGTGACGACCTGACCTCGAAGGACGTCAAGTACTCCTTCGACCGCACGATGAAGATCGACGACGCGGCCGGGCCCGCGATCATGCTGCCGATGCTCGACGAGGTGGAGACCCCGGACGAGCGGACGGTCGTCTTCAAGCTGAAGGTCTCCGACGCCACGTTCCCGAGCAAGATCGCCTCCGGCGCCGGCTCGATCGTGAACCACCGGGAGTACGAGGCGGACGCGCTGCGCGAGGACGGCGAGGCCGTCGGCTCCGGCCCGTACAAGCTGGACTCGTTCAGCAAGGACGAGGCCGTCTTCTCGGTCAACGAGAACTACCGGGGCAACGCCGAGACGCAGAACTCCGGCGTGACCGTCAAGTTCTTCCACGGCGACCAGTCAGGCCTGAAGAAGGCCGTCCTCGCCGACGAGGTCGACGTCGCGTACCGAGGCCTCGCGGCCGAGGACATCGCGGAGATCGAGAAGGACGCCTCCGGCAGCCAGAACATCGACATCGTCGAGGGCACCAGCGCCGAGGTCCAGCACCTGGTCTTCAACATGACGGACCCGGTGGCCGGCAAGCTGGGCGTCCGCCAGGCCATCGCCTACCTCCTCGACCGCGACTCCCTGGTCAACGAGGTCTACGAGAACACGGCGACCCCGCTGTACTCGATCATCCCGGCCGGAATCACGGGCCACAACACGGCGTTCTTCAACACCTACGGAGCCCGCCCCTCACGCGCCAAGGCCGAAGCCGCGCTGCTCGCCGACGGCATCACCGACAAGGTGAAGCTGACCCTCTGGTCGACGCCGACGCGCTACGGCCCGTCCACCGACCAGGAGTTCAAGGCGATAGCCGAACAGCTCAACTCCAGCGGGCTGTTCGACGCGACCGTCGAGTCCGTCGCCTACGACCAGTACGAGAAGGACATCGAGGCGGGCAAGTACGGCGTGTACGTGAAGGGCTGGGTGCCGGACTACCCGGACCCCGACAACTTCACGGCCCCGTTCTTCGGCGAGGGCAACGTGCTGGGCAACAACTACGCGAACACCACGGTCACCGGAGAGCTCATCCCCGAGACCGCGGCCCGCAGCGACCGCTCGACGACCGACCAGCAGTACGGCGAACTCCAGGACATCGTCGCCGAACAGGTCCCGGTCATCCCGATCTGGCAGGCCAAGCAGTACGCGGTCGTCCGCGAGAGCGTGTACGGGCTGGAGAACTGCCTCGACGCCTCGACCGTGTTCCGGTTCTGGGAGATCAGCAAGAACTGACCGTCGGACCGCCTGGCCGTGCGATTTCTCGTACGGACTACGAAGGGCCGCCCCCTCGCTGGAGGGGGCGGCCCTTCGTGCCTGCAGCCCGGTCACTGCGCGCCGGGGCGCACCAGACCGCTCTCGTACGCGTAGACCGCGGCCTGTACACGGTCGCGCAGACCCAGCTTGGTCAGGACATGGCCCACGTGCGTCTTGACCGTGGTCTCGCTGACGAACAGGTCGGCGGCGATCTCCGCGTTCGACAGACCGCGTGCCACCAGCTTCAGCACCTCCACCTCGCGCTCGGTGAGCGTGTGCAGGGTGTCAGGCACGGGCTCGTCGCCCGACGGCAGATGGCTCGCGTACTTGTCGAGAAGCCGGCGGGTGATGCTGGGTGCGAGCATCGCCTCACCGGACGCCACCACGCGGATGGCCTGCACCAGCTCGTTGGCCGGGGCGTCCTTGAGGAGGAAGCCGCTGGCACCGGCGCGCAACGCCTCCACCACGTACTCGTCGAGGTCGAAGGTGGTCAGGACCAGCACCTTCGCCGGACCGTCCCGGCCCGGACCGGTGATCTGCCGGGTCGCCTCGACTCCGTCCATCCGCGGCATACGGATGTCCATCAGAACCACATCGGGCTGCAGGGCACGTACCTGATCGAGTGCCTGGAGACCGTCGCCGGCCTCGCCGACGACCGCGATGTCCTGCTCGGCCTCCAGGATCATCCGGAAGCCGGTGCGCAGCAGCGGCTGGTCGTCGACCAGTAGGACGCGGATGGCCACGTAAGTCTCCTTCGCTAGTCCGGCCCCATTCTGCCCTGCTCACCGCCGCCGGACTCGGGCGGCCTCACCGGGAGCGGATACGGCGGGGGAGTCCCACCGAATTCCGGACACACCGCCTGGTGGTCGCACCAGCCACAGAGCTTCGTGGGCCGCGGCCGCCAGTCGCCGGTCTCGGTCGCGAGGCGGATCGCGTCCCACAGCGAGTGCAGCTTGCGCTCGACGCGCTCCAGATCGGCCACGACCGGGTCGTACGTGAGCACGTCGCCGCTGCCCAGATAGACGAGCTGGAGCCGGCGCGGGACGACCTGCTTCAGCCGCCACACCACGAGGGCGTAGAACTTCATCTGGAACAGGGCGCCCTCCGCGTACTCCGGACGCGGGGCCTTGCCCGTCTTGTAGTCGACGATCCGCACCTCGCCGGTCGGAGCCACGTCGACCCGGTCGATGATGCCGCGCAGCTTCAGACCCGAGTCGAGCCGGGCCTCCACGAACAGCTCGCGCTCGGCCGGTTCGAGACGGGTCGGGTCCTCCAGCGTGAACCAGCGCTCGACCAACTGCTCCGCCTCGGTGAGCCAGCGGGCCAGCCGCTCGCCCGCGGCCTGCTCGTCCGAGTCCGCGAACAGCTCGGTCAGCTCCGGCTTCGCCTCGCGCAGCCGGTCCCACTGGCCCGGGATCAGCGACTTCGCGCGCGGCGCGGTCCGCTCGGCGGCCGGTGCGTCGAAGAGCCGCTCCAGGACCGCGTGCACCAGCGTGCCGCGGGTGGCCGCCTCACTCGGCTTCTCGGGGAGCTTGTCGATCACCCGGAAGCGGTACAGCAGCGGGCACTGCATGAAGTCCCCGGCACGCGAGGGCGACAACGACGTCGGAGCGACGGCGACCACCTCATTCGCCGACCGGGCCGGCTGGGCCGACTCGGCCGCGGTGCCGACCGGCTGTGCCCCGATGCCGGTGGGCTCAGCCGGGGCGCCCACGGGCTGGGCGGTCACGGCGTCGGCGGACTCGGCCACGGTGCCGGCGGGCTCCGCCGCGACCCCGGCCGACCCGGCTTCGGGACCGGCCTGCGCGACGCCGTCGGTGCTGGTTTCCATGACGACAGACCTTACGGCCCGCCACTGACAGCGCGACACACGGTGACCTGCGCTCCACACCCCGCGGCACCGGATACAGAGGGGGTGCCGGGGCCGAACACGCCGAGACGGACGCATACCATCGACCCCAGGACCTCTCGCCGTGCATGATCGCGAGCGGGAGACGCGTCGAACGAGGGGACATCGTGGACGAGAGCGGCGGGAGCGGGCAGCCGCGATCCGGCACGGACGAGGCGGAAGAGCGCCGCACCGGTCAGCCGCGCCCCGGCGACCCGGCCACCGCGACGCCCCGGCCGCCCTCCGACGAGGAACCGCACGCCGTCGGCGCCCGGGCGCAAGCCGCGGAGTCGGCCGAACCCGAACAGGCCGAACCCCAGCAGGCAGCGGGCACGGGAGCGGGCCGCCTCGACAAGAGCGCTGACCCCTCGGGGAGTTCGGCGGACGGCCCGGCCCAGGAGGAGCCGGCGGTCGCGCCCCGGTCCGGCACGAGCGTCGACACGAGCAAGGACGCCACCGCACCGCCCACCCCGGCCGCCGAATCCGACGCCCCCGTGGCCCAGCCTCCGCACGACTCCCACCGGTCCGAAGCCCACACCGCCCGGCCGCCGGCGGAATCCCGGCCCGAGCCCGCCACCGGCAGGCAGTCCCGCCTCAGGAAGGGCCCCGCCCCGCGGCGCGGCAAGGAACCAGGCGGCGGCCTGCTCATGGGACGCCCCTTCGGCGTGCCCGTGTACGTCGCACCCAGCTGGTTCCTCGTCGCCGCACTCATCACCTGGGTCTTCGGCGGCCAGCTCGACCGCGTCCTGCCCGAACTCGGCATGGCCCGCTATCTCGTCTCGCTCTTCTTCGCGGTCGCCTTCTACGCCTCCGTACTCGTCCACGAGCTGGCCCACACGGTCGCGGCCCTACGCTTCGGGCTGCCCGTACGCCGCATCCAGCTGCAGTTCTTCGGCGGCGTCTCGGAGATCGAGAAGGAATCCGAGACCCCCGGCCGGGAGTTCGTCCTCGCCTTCGTCGGCCCGCTGCTCTCGCTCATCCTCTCCGGCCTCTTCTACCTCGCCATGCAGACCGTCGAACCGGGCACCGTCCCGGGCGTCCTGCTGGCCGGCCTGATGATCTCCAACCTGATCGTCGCCGCCTTCAACCTGCTCCCCGGCCTGCCGCTCGACGGCGGCCGCATGCTCCGCGCCGTCGTCTGGAAGATCACCGGCAGGCCGATGGCCGGCACCGTCGCCGCCGCCTGGGTGGGCCGCGCCCTCGCGATCTCCGTACTGATCGGACTGCCCCTGCTCACCCAGTCCGGCGCGCTCGGCGCGGACGCCGAGGACATCGGCGGCATGGACACCGTCATGGACGCCCTGCTCGCCGCGATCCTCGCCGCGATCATCTGGACCGGCGCCGGAAACAGCCTGCGCATGGCCCGACTGCGCGAGCACCTGCCCGAGCTGCGGGCCCGCAACCTCACCCGCCGTGCGGTCCCCGTCGAGACCGACACCCCGCTCTCGGAGGCCCTGCGCCGCGCCAACGACGCCGGCGCCCGTGCCCTGGTCGTCGTCGACGCCGACGGCGAGCCTCTCTCCCTGGTCCGCGAGGCCGCCATCGTCGGCGTACCGGAACACCGCCGGCCCTGGGTCGCCGTCAGCGGCCTCGCCCAGGACCTGACCGACGGCATGCGGGTCTCCGCCGAACTGGCCGGCGAGGACCTCCTCGACACCCTCCGCGCGACCCCGGCGACCGAGTACCTGGTGGTGGAGGACTCCGGCGAGATCTACGGAGTCCTCTCGGCAGCAGACGTGGAACGAGCCTTCGTGAAGGCGATGGCCCGGCCCAACTGAGAACTGCGCCCGTGTACGGCGCCCCCGAAAGGGGCGCGGGGAACTGCGCGACCAGCCACGACGGACCCGCGGTTCACCACGCTCCCGAGCACCCCGAGACCTTGGTCGGCGGCCCCCACAATCGCCGGTAGGCTGGGTCACATGTCCGAACCGACCGGTGCCGCCCGCCGACGCGGGCCCTTCAAGGTCGGGGACCAGGTACAGCTGACCGACCCCAAGGGCCGCCACTACACGTTCACGCTCGAAGCGGGGAAGAACTTCCACACCCACAAGGGTTCCTTCCCGCACGACGAGCTGATCGGCGCACCCGAAGGCAGCGTTGTCCGCACCACGGGGAACGTCGCCTATCTGGCACTGCGCCCCCTGCTCCCCGACTACGTCCTGTCCATGCCCCGCGGCGCCGCCGTGGTCTACCCGAAGGACGCGGGGCAGATCCTGGCCTTCGCAGACATCTTCCCCGGCGCACGCGTCGTGGAGGCCGGCGTGGGCTCCGGCTCGCTCAGCAGCTTCCTGCTGCGCGCCATCGGCGACCAGGGCATGCTGCACTCCTACGAGCGCCGCGAGGACTTCGCCGAGATCGCCCAGGCGAACGTGGAGCGCTACTTCGGTGGCCCGCACCCCGCCTGGCAGCTCACCGTCGGCGACCTCCAGGACAACCTGAGCGACACCGAGGTCGACCGCGTCATCCTCGACATGCTCGCCCCCTGGGAGTGCCTGGAGGCCGTCTCCAAGGCACTCGTCCCCGGCGGCATCGTCTGCTGCTACGTGGCGACCACCACCCAGCTCGCGCGGACCGTCGAGTCCATCCGCGAGATCGGCTGCTTCAACGAGCCGTCCGCCTGGGAGTCGATGGTCCGCAACTGGCACATCGAAGGCCTGGCCGTCCGCCCCGACCACCGGATGATCGGCCACACCGGCTTCCTGCTCACCGCCCGCCGCCTGGCGGACGGCGTCGAGCCGCCCATGCGCCGCCGCCGCCCGTCCAAGGGCTCCTACGGCGAGGACTACTCCGGTCCGAACGCCGAGGCAGGCGCCGCCGGCCGCTGAGGCGGCCCCGTGCCGCATACAACGCGCAAGCGCCGTGGCCGAGTTCCCGGGACCCTCCGGGAACTCGGCCACGGCGCTTTTCTCTTGACGCCGCGCCAGTACCGCGTACCCCACCGTTCCCTCGGACTGTGACGTGTGGCACCATGCTGGCCACCCCACCGGCACAGCCCCCACGGGAGACACTTCCTAGTGCAGCACTCCGCCGTCCCGGAACTGGCACACACGCACACCCGTCCGATCCACTGGGTCGCCACGGCCACCGCCCTCGCCGGAGTCGTCGCGGCCTCCGCCTTCCTCCAGCCGGACGAGGCCACCGCCGCCCAGCACGGCCCCGAGGCGAAGACCGTCCCGGCCGCCACGGCACCCCCCGACCCCGCCCGAGCCGACCTCCCGATCGAGTGCGGCCCCATCAAGGTCAAGATCCAGAAGCAGGCCTCCGGCGACCTGGACGGCGACGGCCGCCCCGAAACAGTCGCCGTGGTCCGCTGCGACGCCGGCTCCGGCACCCCGCCCAACGGCGTCTACGTCCTGACCCAGGCAGAGGGCGCCACCAAGCCCCGAGTGGTCGCCACCCTCGTCGACCCGAAGGACCGCCTGAGCGTCAAGACCCTCACTCTGCGCGACGCGGCGATCACCGCGACAGTGCTCGGCTACTCCTCGCCCGACGTACCCAGTTGCTGCCCGGACGTGAACGAGCGCGCCAAGTGGCAGTGGAAGAACGGCACATTCGTCCGCTCGACGCCCGCAGGCGCCCAGAGCGTGTGAGAAATCAGACAGGCGTGAGAAAACAGACGCGGAGTGACGGGGCGAGACCGCCGGATCAGCCCGCGTCGGGCCCGTACACCTCGACCCTGTCCGAAACCCGCCGTACGTGGATGCAGTCGCCCGGACACTCCTTCGCGGAGTCGGTGACATCACGCAGAAGCGTCAGCGGCACGGGCGTTGTGGCACCCGGGGCCTGCAGGAGTTCGTCCTCGGAGCTCTTCACATAGGCCAGACCGTCGATGTCCAGCTCAAAGACCTCAGGGGCGTACTGGGCGCAGATTCCGTCGCCGGTGCAAAGGTCCTGGTCGATCCAGACCTCGAGTGCTTCGCCGTCGACTCCGGTCTGCTGCTCCACGGTCATTTCTCCTGCCGTTTCCTACGCCGGGTGACCCTATCCATCCGCAAGTCGGGCCAGCTCTGACGGGTGTTGAACACTTCGACCCTACCTCCGCCCGCTTCCCAATCTTGTTGGGTGGGTATCCCTCTGACGTGAGGGAGAGCGCAAGGGTGAAGATCGGACACACCCCGACAGTCTTTGTGATCTAGGGGTTTCAATCGACACCCACCCAGGTAGGGTCTGGAAGCGTCCAGCTCCCCTTGGAGGAGGTGAGGACCGTGGCAGCCCACGACGACGACATGAACCGCGGCATCCGCCCGGGACGAGGGTCCGAGGACCCTGCCGGGCAGGTTGCATACCTTGAGCAGGAGATCGCCGTCCTGCGACGCAAGCTCGCCGACTCTCCGCGACACACGAGGATTCTCGAAGAGCGGATCGTCGAGTTGCAGACCAACCTGGCAGGCGTGTCCGCCCAGAACGAGCGGCTCGCCAACACACTCCGTGAGGCTCGCGACCAGATCGTGGCCCTCAAGGAGGAAGTCGACCGGCTCGCGCAGCCGCCGGCCGGCTTCGGCGTCTTCCTCGAAGCGAACGAGGACGGCACGGCGGACATCTTCACCGGGGGCCGCAAGCTCCGGGTGAACGTCAGCCCGAGTGTGGAGCTCGAAGAGCTCAGGCGCGGCCAGGAGCTGATGCTCAACGAAGCCCTCAACGTGGTCGAGGCCATGGAGTACGAGAGCGTCGGCGACATCGTCACCCTCAAGGAGATCCTCGAGGACGGCGAGCGCGCCCTCGTGCAGGGGCACACCGACGAGGAACGGGTGGTACGGCTCGCCGAGCCACTGCTGGACGTAGTCATCCGTCCCGGGGACGCCCTGCTCCTCGAACCCCGTTCCGGCTACGTCTACGAGGTCGTCCCCAAGAGCGAGGTCGAGGAACTCGTCCTCGAAGAGGTCCCGGACATCGGCTACGAGCAGATCGGCGGTCTGGGCGGCCAGATCGAGGCGATCCGCGACGCGGTCGAGCTTCCGTACCTCTACCCCGACCTGTTCAAGGAGCACGAACTGCGGCCGCCCAAGGGCGTGCTGCTGTACGGGCCCCCCGGATGCGGCAAGACACTCATCGCCAAGGCCGTCGCCAACTCGCTGGCCAAGAAGGTCGCCGAGGTGACCGGACAGGCCACGGGCAAGAGCTTCTTCCTCAACATCAAGGGCCCCGAGCTCCTCAACAAGTACGTCGGCGAGACCGAGCGGCAGATCCGCCTGGTCTTCCAGCGTGCGCGTGAGAAGGCCAGCGAGGGCACCCCCGTCATCGTCTTCTTCGACGAGATGGAATCCCTCTTCCGCACCCGTGGATCAGGCGTCAGCTCGGACGTGGAGAACACCATCGTCCCGCAGCTGCTCGCCGAGATCGACGGCGTGGAAGGCCTGCAGAACGTGGTGGTGATCGGCGCCTCGAACCGCGAGGACATGATCGACCCCGCGATCCTGCGCCCCGGACGCCTCGACGTGAAGATCAAGATCGAGCGCCCCGACGCCGAAGCGGCGAAGGACATCTTCGGCAAGTACCTCACCGAGCGCCTCCCGCTGCACTCCGACGACCTCGGCGAGCACGGCGGCAGCAGGTCGACCACCGTCCAGAGCATGATCCAGACCGCCGTCGAGCACATGTACACCGAGTCCGAGGAGAACCGCTTCCTCGAGGTCACGTACGCCAACGGCGACAAGGAAGTCCTCTACTTCAAGGACTTCAACTCCGGCGCCATGATCGAGAACATCGTCGGCCGCGCCAAGAAGATGGCCATCAAGGACTTCCTGGAGCACAAGCAGAAGGGCCTGCGGGTCTCCCACCTGCTCCAGGCCTGCGTGGACGAGTTCAAGGAGAACGAGGACCTGCCGAACACCACGAACCCGGACGACTGGGCCCGGATCTCCGGAAAGAAGGGCGAACGGATCGTTTACATCCGTACGCTCATCACCGGAAAGCAGGGCGCGGACACCGGACGCTCCATCGACACGGTGGCGAACACCGGTCAGTACCTGTAAAAGACAGGGTGGCTGCGGGTCCCCTCAGTGGGTACCCGCAGCCAACTGTTTTTCGGGGCACAGCTGGAGCAGAGCAATGACGCAAATGATCTCCCCACCAGCGCAAAGGCGCTCTAGGCTCTTCGGTACCGCCGAGTCGCGCAGTGCGGGGACGGGCACCGCACACGCACCGGAGCGCCAGCGGTACTTGAGCGGCGCCCCCGACCGAGGGCGCCGCCGGGCAAGGAGGGCCGCATGACCGTACGGCGAGTAATGGGCATCGAGACGGAGTACGGGATCTCCGTCCCCGGCCACCCGAACGCCAATGCCATGCTCACCTCGTCCCAGATCGTCAACGCCTACGCGGCGGCGATGCACCGGGCCCGCCGGGCCCGATGGGACTTCGAGGAGGAGAACCCGCTGCGGGACGCCCGGGGCTTCGACCTCGCCCGCGAGGCCGCGGACTCCAGTCAGCTCACCGACGAGGACATCGGCCTGGCCAATGTCATCCTCACCAACGGTGCGCGGTTGTATGTCGACCACGCACACCCCGAGTACAGCTCCCCGGAGGTCACCAATCCGTGGGACGCCGTCCTCTGGGACAAGGCCGGCGAGCGCATCATGGCCGAGGCCGCCGAGCGGGCGGCCCAGCTCCCCGGCGCTCAGCCGATCCACCTCTACAAGAACAACACCGACAACAAGGGCGCCTCCTACGGCACGCACGAGAACTACCTGATGAAGCGGGAAACCCCCTTCTCGGACATCGTGCGCCACCTCACGCCGTTCTTCGTCTCACGCCAGGTCGTCACCGGAGCGGGCCGCGTCGGAATCGGTCAGGACGGACACGAGCACGGCTTCCAGCTCAGCCAGCGCGCCGACTACTTCGAGGTCGAGGTGGGCCTGGAGACCACCCTGAAGCGCCCGATCATCAACACGCGTGACGAGCCGCACGCGGACGCCGAGAAGTACCGCCGCCTGCACGTGATCATCGGCGACGCGAACCTCTCGGAGATCTCCACCTACCTAAAGCTCGGCACGACAGCCCTCGTCCTGTCGATGATCGAGGACGGCTTCATCGCCGTGGACCTCGCCGTCGACCAGCCGGTGCGGACCCTGCACCAGGTCTCGCACGACCCGACCCTCAAGCGCCTGATCACGCTCCGCAGCGGCCGGACACTCACGGCTGTCCAGTTGCAGATGGAGTACTTCGAGCTGGCGCGCAAGTACGTCGAGGAGCGGTACGGCGCGGACGCGGACGACCAGACCAAGGACGTGCTGGCCCGCTGGGAGGACGTCCTCGGCCGCCTGGAGAGCGACCCGATGAGCCTGGCCGGGGAGCTGGACTGGGTTGCCAAACGGGAGCTCATGGAGGGCTACAGGCGCCGTGACAGCCTCGAATGGGACGCGGCCCGACTGCACCTCGTCGACCTCCAGTACGCCGACGTACGGCCCGACAAGGGCCTCTACAACCGCCTCGTACAGCGAGGCAGGATCAAGCGGCTGCTGGACGAGACGGACGTGGAGCGGGCCCGCACGAAGCCGCCCGAGGACACCCGCGCGTACTTCCGTGGGCGTTGTCTGGAGCAGTACGCGGACGACGTGGCGGCGGCCTCCTGGGACTCGGTGATCTTCGATCTGCCGGGCCGGGACTCGCTCCAGCGGGTTCCAACCCTGGAGCCGCTTCGCGGAACGCGTAATCACGTCAAGGAACTCCTCGACCGCTGCCGCACCGCGGAAGACCTGGTCAGGGTCCTGTCGGGCGGTTGACCTGGCCGCGGCGGCCTTCGGGCCGAAGTGGCCGGACGAGGTGGAAAAGGGCGGCGTCCGGGAATCATCGAGATGGTCCCCGGACGTTGTAGCAAGTGCGGGGCCGATGTCGGACCCTGCTTGTAGGGTCTGATCAAGAACGTCGAACCGAGCGGGGTGAGGGTTATGGCGACCAAGGACACCGGCGGCGGACAGCAGAAGGCGACGCGCAACACCGAGGAGGTCGAGGAGACCGCGCAGGACGCGCAGTCGACCGAAGACCTCAAGGAGCGCCAGGAGAAGCTGTCGGACGACGTCGACTCCGTACTGGACGAGATCGACGACGTCCTCGAGGAGAACGCCGAGGACTTCGTGCGGTCCTTCGTCCAAAAGGGCGGAGAGTAACCCCGGTTGTCCGCCCCGGAGTCGGCCTGTTTCAGCGGGTCGGCGCCGGGACGGATGACTGGCGTAGGTACGGGTATGGTCCGTGCACAGATTTGATGATCGGCTCGGCCGTCCCCGGCGGGCCGCCGCCTACGTGGAAGGAATCGCGTGGAAGCCAACCCTCGTAGCACCGGGCGTCTGCCGGCTGCCTTCCTGACGCCCGGCTCGTCCTCCTTCATGGACTTCCTGTCCGAGCATCAGCCGGAGATCCTCCCGGGCAACCGGCAGCTGCCGCCCATGAAGGGCGTGATCGAGGCGCCGCACGGCACCACGATCGTGGCCGTCGCGTTCCCCGGTGGGGTCGTGCTCGCCGGTGACCGGCGAGCCACCATGGGTAACGTCATCGCGCAGCGTGACATCGAGAAGGTTTTCCCGGCCGACGAGTACTCGGCGGTGGGCATCGCGGGTACGGCGGGTCTTGCCGTCGAGATGGTGAAGCTGTTCCAGCTGGAGTTGGAGCACTTCGAGAAGGTGGAGGGCGACACGCTCTCCCTGGAGGGCAAGGCCAACCGGCTCTCCACGATGATCCGGTCCAACCTCGGCATGGCCATGCAGGGCCTGGCCGTGGTGCCGCTCTTCGCGGGGTTCGACGTGGACCGCGGCAAGGGGCGCATCTTCTCGTACGACGTGACGGGCGGCCGTTCCGAGGAGCACGGCTTCGCGGCCACGGGCTCCGGTTCGCTGTTCGCCCGCGGTGCCATGAAGAAGCTCTACAGCAAGGACCTGACCGAAGACCAGGCCACGACGCTTGTCGTACAGGCGCTGTACGACGCGGCAGACGACGACTCGGCGACCGGTGGTCCCGATGTCGCCCGCCGGATCTACCCGATCGTCACCGTGATCACCGAAGACGGATTCCGCCGTCTCACCGACGAGGAGTCCTCCGAGATCGCCCGCGCGATCCTGGAGCGGCGCCTCGAGCAGCCCGACGGCCCGCGGGCCGCGCTGCTCTGACAGCGGTTTCTTGACAGGTGACCACAGTGACTTCCACAGAAAGGGACGGATAGCCGGTGTCGACGCCGTTCTATGTCTCACCCCAGCAGGCGATGGCCGACCGGGCGGAATATGCCCGCAAGGGCATTGCCCGTGGTCGCAGCCTGGTTGTGCTGCAGTTTGCCGACGGCATCGTGTTCGTCGGCGAGAATCCGTCCCGTGCGCTGCACAAGTTCAGCGAGATCTATGACCGGATCGGCTTCGCGGCCGCCGGCAAATACAACGAGTACGAGAATCTCCGTATCGGCGGCGTCCGTTATGCCGACCTCCGGGGTTATACCTACGACCGGGACGACGTGACCGCCCGCGGTCTCGCCAACGTCTACGCCCAGACGCTGGGCACGATCTTCTCCAGCGCGGCCGAGAAGCCGTACGAGGTGGAGTTGGTCGTCGCCGAGGTGGGGGAGACGCCCGAGGGCGATCAGATCTACCGGCTGCCGCACGACGGGTCGATCGTGGACGAGCACGGCTCGGTCGCGGTCGGCGGCAACGCCGAGACGATCAGCACGTACCTCGACCAGCGCCACGAGGACGGCATGTCGCTGGCCGGCGCGCTGAAGCTGGCCGTTCAGGCCCTGTCCCGCGACACGAACGGCAGTGAGCGGGAGATCCCCGCCGAGCGGCTGGAGGTCGCGGTCCTGGACCGTACGCGGCCGCAGCAGCGTAAGTTCAAGCGCATCGTCGGTCGTCAGCTCGGCCGTCTGCTGGAGGCGGACGGTGCGGAGACCGCCGCGGAGGCCGAAGGCCCCGAAGACGAGGAGTGACCTCCTCGTTCTCCTCGCCTCACCGTTTATTGAGCGCCCTGGCCGTTCGTTGGCCAGGGCGCTCGGCGTTGGGGTGGCTGGGGCCGGTTGCGAGTGTGCGGGTCGTGGGGGCTGGTCGCGCAGTTCCCCGCGCCCCTGAGGGGGTGTAGCCAGCTGGGCAGGGTGCGGGTTGATGCGGGCTGAGCGCGCCCACGCGGCGGAGCCGCAGGACGTCACAGCCCCGCGTGCGGTGTCGCGCCCTGTAAGGGGCGCGGGGAACTGCGCGATTAGCCCCCACCGGCCCACGGGTTCGGCACATTGCTGTCAGCGGAGCGCTCAGAGGGCTCCCGGCGGCGCTGTGGAGCCCCGGACCACCAGTTCCACCGGGATGTCCCCCTGCAGGGGTGCGCGGCCGTCCATGACGGCCAGGAGGGCTTCCATGCCGCGTTCGCCGAAGAGTTCGGCGTCGAGGCGTACGGTCGTCAGTTCCGGGTCGAGGGCTGTGGCGAGGGCCAGGTCGTCGAGGCCGGTGACGGAGAGGTCCTCGGGGATGCGCAGGCCCAGCCGGCGGGCCGCCTTGTAGGCGCCGGCCGCCAGTTTGTCGTCGTCGCAGACGAGTGCGGTGGGCCGGGGCCCTGGGGCGGCGAGGGCGGTCTCCGCGGCGGCCAGGGCGTCCTCGATGGAGATCGGGGCCCGGGTCGTGCGCAGGTCCGTGCCGGGGACCTCGGCCACGCGTTCGGCGAGTTCACGGGCGCGTACCTCGAAGGTCCAGGACGGGATGTCCGCCGCCAGGTGGAGGAAGCGGCGGTGTCCCAGACCCAGCAGGTGCTCCGCGACCTGTCGTACGCCGTCGCGGATGTCGAGGTTGACGGTCGCGGTGCCCGTGCCGCCCGCCGGGTCGCTGTCGAGCATGACGAGCGGCAGGTCGTCGCCGCGGATCGCGGTGAGGGCGTCGGAGGCCATCGAGGAGGCGATCACGCCGTCCAGGGCGGCCCGCGCGGAGGCGAAGGGGTCGCGGGCGGGACCGATGCCCTCGGGTGACGGGTAGAGGACCACTCCGAAGCCGTGCTCGGCGGCCACTCTGGCCGCGCCGGTGTAGACGCCGGCGAAGAACTCGGTGGTGAGCGCCGGCACCACGAGGAGCACGGTGCGGGTGCGGCCGAGGCGCAGGTTGCGGGCTGCGAGGTTCGGCCGGTAGCCGAGTTCCCGTGCGGCCTCCCGTACGCGCTCGGCGGTCCGTTCGGAGACCCGGCCGCGCCATTTGTCGCCCAGCACCAGGGAGACGGCCGCCTGGGAGACCCCCGCGGCCTGGGCGACGTCACGGCTCGTGGGGCGGGGGCTGCCTGCTGCCACCGGCGACCTGTCTTTCTCTGGACTCTCGGACAGCGCACATGGTACGTATGACGCGGGACGTTATACGTAACACTTGCGATGCCTACGACGCTTCGGGCGGGAAACCCGAGGTGTCTCGGAGGCGAGAGAGGCGGGGCACAGCCGTGGGTTACCTGGAGATCCTCAGGACGAGGCACGCCGCGCGGCTGCTGGCCGGCACCCTGGTGGGCCGGCTGCCGAACGCCACCGCCGCCATCGCCATCGTGTTCTTCGTCCGCGCGGAGGGCGGCACCTACAGCCTCGCCGGAGCGCTCGCCGCGGTCTACGGCGTGGCCAACGCCGCGGGGCAGCCGCTGCTTGGCCGCCTGGTGGACCTCTACGGGCAGCCGCGGGTCCAGCTGCCCGCCGCGCTCGTCTCGGCCCTCGGTATGGGCGTCTTCGCCTTCACCGGCACCGAGCCGCTGCCGCTCGCCTACGTCCTCGTAGCCGTCGCGGGACTCTTCACGCCGCCCTTGGAGGGCGGTCTGCGGGCGCTGTGGCCCGTCGTCCTCCGTAAGGAGGGCCAGGTGCACACGGCGTACGCGATGGACGCCGTCGCGCAGGAAATCATGTTCACCGTGGGCCCGTTGCTCGTCACCCTGTGCGTGTCGGTGTGGTCCGCGCAGGCCGCGCTGATCCTCCTGAACATCATCGGTGTCCTGGGTGCGCTCTCCGTGGTCGTCTCGTCGCCCTCGCGCGCGTGGCGTTCGTCGCCGCGCGAGGCGCACTGGCTCGGCGCGTTGCGCTCGCCGGGACTCGTCGCCCTGCTCGGCGTGTGCCTTTTTGTCGGTATCGCCCTCGGATCCATCACGGTCGCGGGTATCTCGTACGCGGACGACCACGGCGGCGACGCGACGTACGGCTGGCTGATGGCGGCGATCGGTCTTGGCGCGCTCGTCGGCGGCACGGTGTACGGGGCGCGGCAGTGGAGCGGTGCGCCGGAGCGGCGACTGCGCGTGCTCGTCGCACTTCTGGCGGTGTGTTATCTGCCGCTGATGCTCGTGCCGGACGCGGTCGCCATGACGGCGCTCGTGGCGCTCGCCGGGGTGTTCCTCGCGCCCTGTCTCGCCTGTTCGTTCCTCATCGTGGACCGGCACGCGCCGAGGGGCACGGTCACCGAGGCGTTCTCCTGGCTTGTGACGACGTTCACAGTGGGGATGTCCGTCGGAACGGGCCTCGCGGGGCCGGTCGTCGAGTGGGGCGGAGCCGCCCGGGGCTTCGCCGTGCCGGGCGTGGCGGGCGGTGTCGCGCTGCTTGTTCTGCTGGCCACGGGGCGGGTCCTCGCAGCTACCGGCGGCGGTGCGGTGGTTGAGGGAAGTTCGGAAAATGATCGAAACGGTGCCACCGAACCCCGTTTCAGCACAGGCCATCAGGCGTAATGTTCAGTCATGGACCGCCGCATTTTCGGGCTGGAGAACGAGTACGGCGTCACGTGTACGTTCAGGGGACAGCGACGCCTGTCTCCCGACGAGGTGGCGCGGTACCTCTTCCGCCGTGTCGTGTCATGGGGCCGAAGCAGCAACGTCTTTCTGCGAAACGGTGCCCGCCTCTATCTCGACGTGGGATCACATCCGGAATACGCCACTCCTGAATGTGACAACGTGACGGAACTCGTCACCCACGACAAGGCCGGCGAGCGCATTCTGGAAGGACTCCTGGTAGACGCCGAACGACGCCTGCACGAGGAAGGAATCGCGGGCGACGTCTACCTCTTCAAGAACAACACCGACTCGGCGGGCAACTCCTACGGCTGCCACGAGAACTATCTGGTGGCCCGCCACGGGGAGTTCTCCCGGCTCGCGGACATCCTCATCCCCTTCCTCGTCACCAGGCAGCTCCTCTGCGGCGCCGGCAAGGTGCTGCAGACCCCGCGAGGCGCGGTGTACTGCGTCAGCCAGCGGGCCGAACACATCTGGGAGGGCGTCTCCTCGGCGACGACCCGCTCCCGGCCGATCATCAACACCAGGGACGAGCCGCACGCGGACGCCGAGCGCTACCGCAGGCTGCATGTCATCGTCGGCGACTCGAACATGTCCGAGACGACCATGCTCCTCAAGGTCGGTGCCACCGACCTCGTGCTGCGCATGATCGAGGCGGGCACGGTGATGCGCGACCTGACCCTGGAGAACCCGATCCGGGCCATCCGCGAGGTCAGCCACGACCTCACGGGCCGCCGCAAGGTGCGGCTGGCCAGCGGCCGTGAGGCCTCGGCGCTGGAGGTGCAGCGCGAGTACTACGAGAAGGCCGTGGACTTCGTCGACCGCCGCGGCATCCGCACCGGCACCGTCGAGCAGGTCCTCGAACTGTGGGGCCGCGTGCTCGACTCGATCGAGGCGGAGGATCTCGACCGGATCGGCACCGAAATCGACTGGGTGATGAAGTACCAGCTCATCGAGCGGTACCGCGCCAAGCACAACATGACGATGTCGAACCCGCGCGTCGCGCAGATAGACCTCGCCTACCACGACATCCACCGTCGCCGAGGTCTCTACTACCTGCTCGAGAAGAAGGGCCAAGCGGCCCGGATCTGCAACGACTTGAAGATCTTCGAGGGCAAGTCCGTGCCGCCGCAGACCACTCGGGCCCGGTTGCGCGGTGACTTCATCCGGCGCGCGCAGGAACAGCGCCGCGATTTCACCGTCGACTGGGTCCATCTGAAGCTCAACGACCAGGCGCAGCGCACCGTGCTGTGCAAGGACCCGTTCCGTTCCGTCGACGACCGGGTGGAGAAGCTCATCGCCGGAATGTGAGTCGGCGGGCCGGCCCGGTCTCGGGTCGGTCGGCCAGGACGCCCGATGCCCGATGCCCGGAGGTGCTTCTGCCTCCGGGCATCGGGCATTCTCGGTGTTCCGCTCGCTGTCCGCGAACTCGGCCTCCTGACGGGTCCGCCCGCGGGCGCTGCGTGTCCAGGATTCGCCCCGGCCGGAAAACCGGCCGTGGCGTCGGCGTGTCCTGAGTCGATCCGTACTTGGTGCGTGTGCGTCGTAGAGTGGCCGGCAATGCCCCCCACCCCCGACCCCCAGTTGGACTGATGAACTACAACGTGAAACGACGTGTCGCGGCGTTCCTGGCCGTTCCCGCCCTGTTGTTGACCGCCGCGTGCGGATCGGACGACGAGAGCAACGGCGATGCGGCGGCCGGAGTCGCCGAGGTCAAGGGGAAGTTCGGGGCCAAGCCCGAGATCTCCGTGCCGAAGGACGGGGAACCGTCCGCCAAGACCGAGACCAAGACGGTCCTGGAGGGCAGCGGATCCGCCGTCAAGGCCTCCGACTTCGTCCGGCTGGACTGGACCGTCGAGAAGTGGGGCGGCGCCGAGGCTCTGGGCGGTACCTGGGCGGCGCCCGCCGACGGCAAGACGCCCCGGCGGCAGTCGGTGGACCAGATCGGCAAGCAGAGCCAGCAGCTGCCCGCCAAGGTCCTGGACGCCGTGAAGGGGAAGAAGCCGGGCAGCCGCACGCTGGTGCAGGGCACCGCGGGCGAGCTGATCGGCCAGGGGCTGAACACGTCCTCCGGCATCGCCGCGAAGGACGTGCTCGTCTGGGTCGTCGACGCCGTCGGCGCCGCGACCGTCGATGCCAAGGCGGAGGCCAAGGGGGAGCAGGCGGCCTCCGAGAAGGGCCTGCCCACGGTGAAGGCCCCGTCGCAGAAGGCCGCGACCATCACCATCCCCGAGAACACCAAGGCCCCCAAGGACCTGAAGCAGCAGGTGCTGATCAAGGGCAGCGGCAAGAAGGTCGAGGCCGGCCAGGGGCTCATCGCCCAGTACACCGGCGTCAAGTGGGAGGACGGCAAGAAGTTCGACTCCTCCTGGGACCACGGTGGCGCCACCGCCTTCCAGATCGGCACCGGTTCCGTGGTCGTCGGCTGGGACCAGGGCCTCGTCGGCAAGAACGTGGGCGACCGGGTCCTGCTGGTGATCCCGCCCGCTCTCGGCTACGGCGCCAGCCCCGACAGCGAGCTGGCGAAGAACACGCTGGTCTTCGTGGTGGACATCCTCGGCGCGGCATGACCGCGGTGTCTGTGAGAATGTCCGGGGTGCAGACCATGCAACAAGGAGTGATGAAGTGAGCATCGAGAAGCCCGAGATCGACTTCCCCGGTGGCGAGCCCCCGGCGGACCTCGAGATCAAGGACATCTGGGAGGGCGACGGAGAGGTCGCCAAGGCGGGCGACAGCGTCTCCGTCCACTACGTCGGTGTGGCCTTCTCCACCGGCGAGGAGTTCGACTCGTCCTGGAACCGCGGTACGCCGCTCAAGTTCCAGCTGGGTGTCGGCCAGGTCATCTCGGGCTGGGACCAGGGCGTGCAGGGCATGAAGGTCGGCGGCCGTCGGCAGCTGATCATCCCCGCGCACCTCGCCTACGGCGACCGCGGCGCCGGCGGTCGTATCGGCCCGGGCGAGACGCTGATCTTCGTCTGCGACCTGGTCTCGGTCTGATTCATCGAACGAGAGGGCCACGTCACGTCCGGTCCTCGTCCGCCGTGTGATCGCGGTTCGACCGAACCCGATCACCTGGGGCCCATGCCTGTCCGGGCATGGGCCCTCGGCTTTTGCCACGACACCCCGGGGCGGTACGGTCATCGGTCGGAAGCACCATATGGGAAGGGCATCGATGGCCATTGCCAAGGCAGAGCGGCTGATGAACCTGGCGCTGTGTCTGCTCGGGACCCGGCGGCCGCTCAGCAAGCGCGAGCTCCGTGAGTCCATCGAGGCCTATCTGGAGGCGAGCTCGGACGATTCCTTCAACCGGATGTTCGAGCGCGACAAGGACGATCTGCGCGAACTCGGCCTGGTCATCGAGACGGTGGAGAACCTCGACGGCGAGGTCGGGTACCTGGCCCGCCGTGACAGCAACCGGCTGCCGCCCATCACCCTCGACGCCGAGGAGGCCGCCGCACTGGGCCTCGCCGCCAAGGTCTGGCAGCAGGCCCGCCTCGCGGGCGCGGCGAGCGGCGCCCTGCAGAAGCTGCGCGCCGCGGGCCTGCCCGAGGACGTCGACCCGTACGAGTCCCATGGTGCGCTGGAACCCCGGATTCCCGTGCACGAGGCCGCCTTCGAGCCGCTGATGCTCGCCTGCCGCGACCGCCGCCCGGTCTCCTTCGACTACCGCAAGGCGACCGCGGCCCGTCCCGAGCCGCGCCATGTCGAGCCGTGGGCCCTGGAGTGCTGGCGCGGCCACTGGTACCTCGCCGGCTGGGACCGCGACCGCCAGGCCGAGCGGGTCTTCCGGTTGTCCCGGATCACCGGCAAGGTCCGTACCCGCAGCGGAAAGTACTCGGTCGAGGTACCCGACGTCGTCACCGTGCGCGAGACCGTCGCGAGCTGGGCGGGGGACATCGCCGACCGCTCCGCGCTGATCCGGCTGCGGTCGGGCTCGGGCTATCCGCTGCGCGCGAAGGCCGCCTCGGTACGGGAACTCGGTGACGGGTGGGACGAGTTGGAGATTCCGTACGGGCACGGCCTGGACGCCTGGCTCGTCGAGTTCGGGCCCGACGTGGTGGTCCTGGAACCCGCCGAGCTGCGGGCCGACGTCGTGGACCGGCTACGCGCTGTGGCCAAGGGCTGAGGGGAACGTAGGAAAGTGGCAGGAAAACCGGCCAAGCCCACGAACGCGATCGACCAGACCCGGCGGATGCTCTCCCTGGTGACGTATCTGCGCGAGCGTCCCGGCGCGCGCGTCGAGGACGTCGCCCGGGCCTTCGGGATCACCGAGGACGAGCTGATCTCCGACCTCGACGTGCTGCCGCTGTGCGGAACCAGCTTCCGGGGCGGCGATCTGCTCGACATCGACACCGACGGCGACCGGATCTGGTGGCGCAACCCGGGCGCCCTCGCCGCTGAGGCGGCCGAGCCGCTGCGGATCGCCGCCGACGAGGCGACCGCGCTGCTGGTGGCCGCGCGGGCCGTGTCCACCCTGCCCGGGCTGCGCGAGAGCGACCGCCAGGCGCTGCTGCGGGCCACCGCGAAGGTGGAGGCCGCCTCGGGCGAGGCGGCGGGCGCCAGCGCCCGGCTGTCGGTCACCTTCGAGTCCGAGGGCGGGGTCTTCGCCGACGTCGACCGGGCGATCTCCGAGCGGCGCCGACTGTGGATCCGCTACTACTCACCTTCGCGGGACGAGCTCACCGAGCGCGAGATCGACCCGATCCGCCTGGTCAGCGTCGGGCACACGTACGTGGAGGCGTGGTGCCGCCGCTCCGAGGCACGGCGCACCTTCCGGCTCGACCGGGTCGCCGAGATCAAGATCCTCGACGAACCGTCCGCGCCGCCCGAGGTCGAACTGCGGGACCTCTCGGAGGGGCTCGTGCAGCCCGCCGCGGAGGACCCCGAGGTGGTCGTGGAGGTCGGCCCCGGCGGGCGCTGGGTCGCCGAGTACTACCCGCACGACAGCGCCGACGAGCTGCCGGACGGCGGACTGCGCATCTCCCTGCGCGCCCCCGACCCGGCCTCGCTGCGCCGCCTCGCGCTGCGGCTGGGACGGGACGGCCGGATCGTCTCGCCGCCGGAGGTGGCGGACAGCGCCCGGCAGGCGGCCCGTGAGGCGCTCACGGCTTACGACGGGCCGCAGGGCGTGTACGACCCGCAGGACCGGCCGCAGGGCGTCCCTGGAGCGCCTCTGGGAGGCGGACTCGGCTCTCCGCCCGGCGGTGACGGCGGAGCGGAGCGTCCGGACGACGGGCCGCACGGAGTTCATGACGGGCTGTACGACAGGCAGGAGCAGGGTCTTTGAGCGGGTCGTCGATGGCTGGGACGAGTGAGATGTCCGTGGAATCCGCCTTCGCCGGGATGACGAGAGTGGATCCCGTGGTGTTCAAGGCCGCGTGCCCCGACTGCCGGGCCGGCTTCGAGCTCACCGCGAGCGCCCTGCGGCTGGTCGTCGGCGCCACACATCGGACCACTTTCTACTCTTTCACCTGCCCGGAGTGCGCTGCGGCGGTGCGCAAGCCGGCCGGGGAGCGCATCGTCGAGCTCCTCACCGGCGGAGGGGTGCGGGCCCTGCGTCTGCACTCGGCGGTCTAGGGGCTAGGGTCGGCACATGTTCTGGCCGATGCTCGCGATCGCTGTGGGTTTCCTGGGAATCGCCGTCCTCGGCGTGCTCGCCGTCCGGGTCTTCCTGGAGGCCGAGCGGCTGGGCAGGCAAGTGACCGAATCCGCGCGCCGGATCAACCGCGCGGCCGACGACCTGGAGCGGGCGTCCATGAGTGCGGCCCGCTCCGCGGACGCCCTCTGAGGGGCCCTGGCTGTGCGCTTTGAGTCACTCTGACCTGTCAACTTCGCAGGATGGCCAGGTACGCTGCTGGGCGCGGCCCGGAGAATGAGGCGCGGGTCGCAAACTGGGAGTACGCACAGGGATTGCCTCGCGTTTACCCCTGAGCGTTACGATCGCTGTCAGCACGATCCTCGGACAGACGTCCGACCGGTCGGGCAGCAACCCAAACCACGCCGCCTCGGTGAGAAGGTAAAAGCTTATGTTCGGAAGGCTCGGCGCTCCCGAGATCATTCTCATCCTCGTCGTCATCATCCTGCTGTTCGGCGCGAAGAAGCTTCCGGACATGGCTCGCTCGCTGGGCAAGTCCGCCCGCATCCTCAAGAGCGAGGCCAAGGCGATGAAGACCGAGGGCAAGGACGACAGCGCCGCCGCGGCCGCTCCGCCGCACGACGACCAGCAGCCCCCGGTGCAGCGCACCATCCAGGCCGCGCCCGGTGACGTGACCAGCTCCCGCCCGGTCAGTGAGCCGACGGACACGACCAAGCGCTGACGCAGGGCCGGTGACCTCCGGCCCCCTGCACGAGATGGGAACGTGGGTTGCTCAAGTCTGCCCGCAAGAGCGAAGAGAAGGATCCCGAGGGGCGGATGCCCCTCGTGGAGCACCTTCGTGAGCTCCGCAACCGGCTCGCGAAGGCTCTGCTGGCCATTGTCGCGATCACGGTCGTCGCTGCCTTCTTCTACAACGACATCATCAACTTCTTCACCGAGCCGGTGCTCAAATCGGTCGGCTGTTCGGAGTCCTTCGAGGAGCTGGCGAAGCAGTCCCGGGACACCGACCCCTGCGCGCAGATCACCATCAACGGTCTGATCGCGCCCTTCACTCTGGCGCTGAAGGTGTCCCTCATGGCGGGCGTCGTCTTCGCCTCGCCGGTCTGGCTCTACCAGCTCTGGGCCTTCGTCGCGCCCGGTCTGCACCGGAGTGAGAAGAAGTACGCCTACGCGTTCGTCGCGACGGGTGTCCCGCTCTTCCTCGGTGGCGGCTACTTCGCCTACGCGGTGCTCCCCACCACCGCGAAGGTCCTGATCGAGTTCACGCCGTTCGGTGTCGACAACCTGCTGCCGCTGGACGACCTGCTGGACCTCGTCACGCGCATGGTGCTCGTCTTCGGCCTCTCCTTCGAGCTGCCGCTGCTCCTGGTGATGCTCAACATGACCGGGGTGATCACCGGCAAGCGCATGGCCGGCTGGTGGCGCGGCATGATCATGGGCATCACGGTGTTCGCCGCGGTCGCCACGCCCAGCACGGACCCGCTGACGATGATGGCGCTCGCCGGGCCGATCTGGATCCTGTACTTCGCGGCCACCGGCTTCTCGCTGCTGAACGACCGCCGCAGGGCTCGTCGCGAGGCCGAGGGTCCGGACGACGACGAGGCCTCCGAACTCGACCTCACGCCCGAGGACATCGGCGAGATCGAGTCCGTGTCGGCCACCCGGGCGCTGCCCGCGCAGGCGGACACCGACCGTGAACGGCAACCGGACCGGGTCAACGGTTACGACGACGTCACCTGACGGCGCCGGGCGACCTTGTAGGGTCCGGCCGTGACCAGCGAGATCACCCTTTTCGTCAACCCCACCGCGGGACGCGGCCGGGGCGCCCGCGCGGCGCAGCCGGCCGCTTCGGCGTTGCGGGCCGCCGGATTCTCCGTACGCACGGTCCTCGGGGAGAACGCCGAGGACGCCCTCACGCGCGCGTGTGCCGCCGTCGAGGGCGGCACGGGTGCTCTGGTGGCCGTCGGCGGCGACGGCATGGCGAACCTGGCGCTCCAGGCCGTCGCCGGGACCCGCACACCGCTCGGCCTGGTCGCCGTCGGCACCGGGAACGACTTCGCCCGGGCACTGGGACTGCCCGTACGCGATCCGGCGGCCGCGGGGCGGGTGATCGGCGAGGCGCTCAAGGGCGCCCGGCTGCGCGACATCGACCTGGGGCGGGTGGGCGGCACCTGGTTCGGCACGGTCCTCGCCTCCGGCTTCGACTCCCGCGTCAACGACCGCGGCAATCGCATGCGGTGGCCCAGCGGCCGCTTCAAGTACGACCTCGCCATGCTCGCCGAACTCGCTGCGTTCAAGCCGTTCCCGTACCGGATCACCCTGGACGACGGCGAGGTCCGGGAGATCGGGGCGACGCTCGTGGCCGTCGGCAACGGGCCCTCGTACGGCGGCGGCATGAAGATCTGCGCGGGCGCGGATCTCACCGACGGGCTCTTCGACGTCACCGTGGTCGGGGACTGCACCCGCAGGTCACTGCTCCGGGTCTTTCCCCAGGTCTACAAAGGGACCCATCTCGACCACCCCACGATCACCGTCCACCGCGCCGCGAAGATCGAACTCTTCGCGGAGGGAGTTACTGGGTATGCGGACGGAGAGCCGCTCGGGCCGCTGCCGCTGACCGCCGAATGCATACGGGGCGCGGTGCGGGTCGCCGGTCCCTGAGCGCTGTCCACGATCCTGCGGTATGCGCCCCTGAGCTGGGCGGATTCCGGATCCACCGGCTCCGATCGGATAATGATCGTCCTGTTGTCAGTGGCGGCCGGTAGTCTCGAAAGCACGATGACAGAGGATCTCTCACCGGCCGAGCGGTACGCGGCAGCACGCAAGCGGGCTGTCGAGCAGGCCACCGCGCTCGCGGACTTCCGCGAGATGTACGACTTCGGTCTCGACCCCTTCCAGATCGAGTCCTGCCAGGCGCTCGAGGCGGGCAAGGGTGTGCTGGTGGCGGCGCCCACCGGGTCGGGCAAGACGATCGTCGGCGAGTTCGCCGTCCACCTCGCCCTCCAGCAGGGCAAGAAGTGCTTCTACACGACGCCCATCAAGGCACTCTCGAACCAGAAGTACGCCGATCTGTGCCGGCGTTACGGCGCGGACAAGGTGGGCCTGCTCACCGGCGACAACAGCGTCAACTCCGAAGCACCGGTGGTCGTGATGACCACCGAGGTGTTGCGCAACATGCTGTACGCGGGCTCGCAGACGCTCCTGGGACTCGGGTACGTCGTCATGGACGAGGTGCACTACCTCTCGGACCGCTTCCGCGGCGCCGTCTGGGAGGAAGTGATCATCCACCTCCCGGAGTCGGTGACCCTGGTGTCGCTGTCGGCGACGGTGTCGAACGCGGAGGAGTTCGGCGACTGGCTGGACACCGTGCGCGGCGACACGGAGGTGATCGTCTCCGAGCACCGGCCCGTGCCGCTGTTCCAGCACGTGCTCGCCGGGCGCCGGATGTACGACCTCTTCGAGGAGGGCGAGGGCCACAAGAAGGCCGTCAACCCCGACCTCTCGCGCCTGGCGCGCATGGAGGCCAGCCGTCCGTCGTACCAGGACCGCAGACGGGGCCGCGCCATGCGCGACGCCGACCGCGAGCGTGAGCGGCGGCAGAGATCACGGGTGTGGACGCCGGGGCGGCCCGAGGTCATCGAGCGGCTCGACGCCGAAGGGCTGCTGCCCGCCATCACGTTCATCTTCAGCCGCGCGGCCTGCGAGGCCGCCGTCCAGCAGTGCATGTTCGCGGGCCTGCGGCTGAACGACGAGGAGTCCCGGGAGAAGGTGCGTGCCCTAGTAGAGGAGCGCACGGCCTCCATCCCGACCGAGGACCTCCACGTCCTGGGCTACTACGAGTTCCTGGAAGGCCTGGAGCGCGGCATCGCGGCCCACCACGCGGGCATGCTGCCGACGTTCAAGGAAGTCGTCGAGGAACTCTTCGTACGCGGCCTGGTCAAGGCCGTGTTCGCCACCGAGACCCTCGCGCTCGGTATCAACATGCCCGCCCGCTCGGTGGTGTTGGAGAAGCTCGTCAAGTGGAACGGCGAGCAGCACGCCGACATCACCCCCGGCGAGTACACCCAGCTCACGGGCCGGGCCGGCCGCCGCGGCATCGATGTCGAGGGCCACGCCGTGGTGTTGTGGCAGCGCGGCATCGATCCCGACCACCTGGCGGGACTCGCCGGCACGCGCACGTACCCGCTGCGCTCCAGCTTCAAGCCGTCGTACAACATGGCGGTGAACCTCGTCGAGCAGTTCGGGCGGCACCGCTCGCGCGAACTCCTCGAAACGTCCTTCGCGCAGTTCCAGGCCGACAAGTCGGTCGTCGGGATCTCCCGGCAGGTGCAGCGCAACGAGGAGGGTCTGGAAGGCTACAAGGAGTCCATGACCTGCCACCTGGGGGACTTCGAGGAGTACGCGCGCCTGCGTCGCGAACTCAAGGACCGCGAGACCGAGCTGGCCAAGCAGGGCGCGTCGCAGCGGCGGGCCGAGGCGGCCGTCGCGCTGGAGAAGCTCAAGCCGGGCGACATCATCCACGTCCCGACCGGCAAGTTCGCGGGTCTCGCGCTGGTCCTCGACCCGGGGCTGCCCGCGGGGCGGTCCAACGGACATCGCGGGTTCGAGCACCACGACGGCCCGCGCCCGCTCGTGCTCACCGCCGAGCGGCAGGTCAAGCGACTCGCGTCGATCGACTTCCCGGTGCCCGTCGAGGCCCTGGACCGGATGCGCATCCCGAAGTCCTTCAACGCGCGCTCGCCGCAGTCGCGCCGCGACCTCGCCTCGGCACTGCGCACCAAGGCCGGGCACGTCGTGCCCGACCGGCACCGCAAGCGGCGGGCCGAGGCCGCTGACGACCGCGAGATCGCCCGGCTGCGCACGGCGATCCGGGCGCACCCCTGCCATGGGTGCAACGACCGGGAGGACCACGCCCGTTGGGCCGAGCGCTACCACCGGCTGCGACGCGACACCGCGCAGTTGGAAGGCCGTATCGAGGGTCGGACGAACACCATCGCCCGCACCTTCGACCGCATCGTCGCGCTCCTGACCGATCTGGACTATCTGCGCGCCGACGAGGTCACCGAGCACGGCAAGCGGCTCGCCCGGCTGTACGGCGAGATGGACCTGCTGTCGAGCGAGTGCCTGCGCGAAGGAGTCTGGGAGGGCCTCGGACCGGCCGAACTGGCCGCGTGCGTCTCGGCGTTGGTGTACGAGTCCAGGGCCGCCGACGACGCGATGGCGCCGAAGCTGCCGTCGGGCAAGGCGAAGGCCGCACTCGGCGAGATGGTCCGCATCTGGGGCCGGCTCGACGCCCTGGAGGAGGACTTCCGCATCACCCAGACCGAGGGCGTCGGACAGCGCGAGCCCGACCTGGGCTTCGCCTGGGCCGCGTACGAGTGGGCCTCCGGCAAGGGGCTCGACGAGGTCCTGCGGGAGGCCGAGATGCCCGCCGGTGACTTCGTGCGCTGGTGCAAGCAGGTCATCGACGTACTGGGGCAGATCTCGGCGGCGGCGCCGGTCGCCGGGGCGCCGAGTTCGACGGTGGCGAAGAACGCGCGCAAGGCAGTCGACCAGCTGCTGCGCGGGGTGGTCGCGTACAGCTCGGTCGGCTGACGGGCACGACTGATGGGCACGCCTGACCGGCGTGCCTGACGAGAGTGCCCGGGCGGGTGGCAACTCCCGTGCCACACAGTGCTGTTGATGCACAATGGCCGTACTGACGTGCTAGTGCGCCGGAGGGATCGGATGACCACGCGCCGGAAGTTACTCGCTGCGGGAACGGTCGCTGTGGTGGGGGCGGGAGTCCCTGCCACAGCCCGCGCCACGGAGCCCGGGGTGCGGGCCGCGGAGCCCGCGCCCGACTACGACGAGCCGCTCGGCATCGCCATGGAGGGTTTTCCGACGCCCTTTCCGGTGCGGTTCCTGCGGCTCGTGGTCGAGGGCGAGACCGTGAACATGGCATACGTCGACATCGCGCCCGAGGGAGTCAGGTCCGGGCGGACGGTTCTGCTGCTGCACGGGAAGAACTTCGACGGCGGGGCGTGGGAGCCCACCGCGCGGGCGTTCGCCGCCGCCGGGCACCGTGTCGTCGTTCCCGACCAGATCGGCTTCGGGCGGTCCTCGAAACCCGCCCTTGAGCGCTACAGCTTCGAGTTGCTCGCCGCGAACACGGTCGCGCTTCTCGACCACCTGGGCATCGAACGCGCCGATGTCGTCGGCCACTCCATGGGCGGCATGCTCGGCGTCCGCTTCGCCCTCCGGCACCGGGACCGCACGCGAAAGCTGGTCCTCGCCAATCCGGTCGGCCTGGAGGACTACCGCGAGCTCGTCCCGGCGTTGCCCACCGAGCGGCTCTTCGCCGACGAGCTGGCCAACAACGACCTCACCGCCATCCGCGCCTTCTACCGGGCGTACGTGGTGCGCTGGCGCGCCGCGTACGAGCGCAACGTCGAGATCCGCTACCGGGTCACGCTCAGCGGTGAGTACCCGCGCTGGGCCATGGCGGCGGCCCTCACCTACCAAATGGCGTACCACCAGCCGGTGGTGGCAGACCTGCCGGAACTGCGCGTTCCGGTGCTGCTCGTCATCGGGCAGGAGGACCGCACTGCGATCGGCAAGACGTACGCCGCCCCCGAGGACCGGGCGAAGCTCGGGAACTACCCGGTCCTGGGGAAGCGGGCGGCCGCCGCGATCCCCGGCGCGCGCCTGGTGGAGTTCCACGACACCGGGCACCTGCCGCAGTTCGAGCGCGCTGCGCGTTTCGAGCGGGAGGCGCTGGCCTTCCTGCGCTGACGGGCCGGGCAGCTGACAAGGCACGGATCGCGGTGGGGGACGGGGCGAGCCGTGGCCGACGGCAGCCATCAGCCGGCCTCAGTCGGCCTCAGTTGGTGAGCGACTCCAGGTAGGAGCGCCAGCCCCCGTACGCCGTGATGTCCCGTGCGCCGTCGAGCGCGCCCGGCTCGCACAGGAATCCGGGTACGTCGCTGCCGTCGGCCAGGGTGATCCGGCCGAGCGCCATCGGCCGGGGGAGCGCGGTGAGCAGGCGGCCCAGTCCTTCGGCGGGGATCCGCCACACCTCGGCCTCGATCGCGGCCCCGGCTCCGCCCTCGCCCACGTGGACCAGGCCCGGCTTGGCGGGCTCGGTGGACAGGGCGTGTAGTCGGTAGACGGGGGCGGTCTCGGTCGTACGTTCCAACCGGGCGCCCAGTGTGAGCAGTTGACCGTTGAGTGGCTGGCCCGACAGGTGCGCGCCGACCACGGCGATCCGGGTCGCGGGCGCTTCCAGGGTGCGGGCGATCAGGGTGAGGCGCTCGTCGGTGAAGGCCGGGCCGATCAGCATCACGCCGAAGGGGAGCCCGGCCACCTCGCCCGCCGGAACGGCGACGGCGGCCAGATCGAAGAGGTTCGTGGAGTTGGTGAACCGGCCGAGCCGGGCGTTGGTGCCCAGCGGGTCGGCGGCGACCTCGGCGAGTGTGGGGTGGCCGGGGGCGGTCGGCAGGAGCAGGGCGTCCGCGTCGCCGAGTTCCGCCAGCGCGCGGGTGCGCAGGGCCGCCAGCCGGTCCTGGTCGGCGAAGAGCTGGTGCGCCGGGAGGTCACGGGCGCGGGTGATGATGCCGGCGACCGTGGGGTCCAGGCCCGCCCCGCCTTCGGAGAGCAACTTGTCGACAAAGCTCCCCACGGCGGTGTAGCGCTCGGCCACGAAGGCGCCTTCGTAGAGCATCGCGGCGGCCTCGGTGAACGGGGCGAGGTCGAGGGTGCGCAACTCGGCGCCCGCTGCTTGCAGTTGGGCGGCGGCTGATTCGTACGCCGCCGCCCAACCCTCGTCGAGTTCGCCGAGCTGTTCCCGGGGCGGGACTGCGATGCGCCAGGGGCCCGGGGTGCGCTGGGGGAGGGGCGGGAGGTCGCGGGCGGGCGGGGACGTCATGTGGGCCAGGGCCTGTTCCGCCTCCGGGAGGGTGCGGGCGAAGACCGTCACGCAGTCGAGGGAGGCGCAGGCCGGGACCACGCCGTCGGTGGGGACGAGGCCCCGGGTGGGCTTCAGGCCGACGATGCCGTTGAAGGCGGCCGGGACGCGGCCGCTGCCCGCGGTGTCCGTGCCGAGGGCGAGGTCCACGATGCCGAGGGCCACGGCGACGGCGCTTCCCGAGCTGGAGCCGCCGCTGATTCGCCGGGGGTCGTGGGCGTTGCGGACCGGGCCGTGGGGGGAGCGGGTGCCGACCAGGCCGGTGGCGAACTGGTCCAGGTTCGTGGTGCCCAGTGCGATGGCGCCGGCCTGGCGGAGGCGGGCGACGACCGGGGCGTCGGCCTCCGGCCGGTATGCGTAGGAAGGGCAGCCGGCGGTGGTGGGGAGGCCGGCTACGTCGATGTTGCCCTTCGCTGCGAACAGCCTGCCGGCCAGGGGGAGGTGTTCGCCTGCGGCGAGGCGGGTGTCTATGGCTCGGGCTTCCTCTTCCACCTCGGTCTGGGGGCGCAGGTCGATCCAGACCTCGGGGCGGTCCGCGGCGTCGATTCGGGCGTATGCCAGGCGGACGCGGGTCAGGACGTGGTCCTTGGTCTGGGTCGACATCTGTGCTCCTCGGCTGGGGTTTCGTTGTCGCGTGCGGGCCGGTGGTCGTCTGTGCCCACCCGTTCCGCCCTGCGGAACGCCTGCCGACAGACGGCGGTGCCTGCCGACAGACGGCGGGGCTTGCCGACGGACGGTGGGGTCTGCCGACGGACGGCGGGGCTTGCTTACAGACGGCGCGGGCGGGCCAGGATGCGGGGTCAGGGAGTCATCGGTCCCACCACCACCAAGGCCGTGCCCGCCTCCACCTGGGCGCCTGGCTTGGTCAGCAGCTCTACGACCACGCCGTCCATCGGCGAAGGCACCCGGGACTCCATCTTCATGGCCTCCAGGGCCAGCAAGGGCTGGCCGGTGGTTACCGTGTCGCCGACCTGGACGTTCAACTGCCATACGGACGCGGCGAATTCGGCCTCCACGAGACGGCCGCCGGGGGGCACCGTAACCTCCACGGGTGCCGTCACCGGAGCCGAGGCCGCATCCGCGCGGGTGAACTCGCCCGCGGCCTCCCACGCGTCCCGTTCGGCGGAGAAGGCGGTGCCCTGGCGGGCGCGGAAGTCGGCGATGGAGTCGGAGTTCTCGGCGAGGAACGCCTGGTACGAGGCGAGCGAAAAGGTGCCCTCCTCGATCCGGGGGACGAAACGGCCCGAGATGATGTCGGACCGCAGCTCCAGCAGCTCGTCCGCGTCCACCGGATACCACTTCACGCGGTCGAAGAACCGCAGCAGCCAGGGCGAGCCCGACTCGAACGCCCCTCGCTGCTGCCACCCGGACCACACCTGCGTCGTACGGCCCACGAACTGGTAGCCGCCGGGCCCCTCCATGCCGTAGACGCAGAGGTACGCCCCGCCGATGCCGACCGAGTTCTCGGCCGTCCAGGTGCGCGCCGGGTTGTACTTCGTCGTGACGAGACGGTGGCGGGGATCGAGGGGCGTCGCCACCGGTGCACCCAGGTAGACGTCGCCCAGGCCCAGGACCAGGTATTCGGCGTCGAAGACCGTCCGGTACACGTCGTCCACCGAGTCGAGACCGTTGACGCGGCGGATGAACTCGATGTTCCACGGGCACCAGGGGGCGTCGTCGCGCACGCCCGCCATGTAGCGGGCGATGGCCTCGCGGGTCGCCGGGTCGTCCCAGGAGAGGGGGAGGTGGACCGTGCGGGACGGGACCACCAACTCGTCGGCGGGTGGCAGGGAGGCGACGATCTCCCTTACCAGGGCGAGGAGTTCGGGCTGTGGGAGCTCGTCGGGATCCGTCTGGATCTGGAGCGAGCGGATGCCGGGGGTGATGTCCGTGATGCCGGGCAGCCCGGCCGCCACCACCGTCTCCATCAGCGCGTGCACCCGCATCCGCAGGGCCAGGTCCAGTTGCATGGTCCCGAACTCGACGAGCAGGTTGTCGTCACCACTGCGGCGGTACGTCACGTCGGCGTCCCGGGCCAGTACGCCACCGTCGCTGATCTCCGTACGGTCGGCGACCGGGGCGAGAGCAGGCCTGCGCCGCAGTTCCCCGGCCGCGTCAACCGTCACCGGTACGAAGCGCACGGTGTCCCCGGGCCGCAGTTGGCCCAGCTTCCACCGCTGGCCCTTCGCGACCGTCGCCGGGCACACGAACCCGCCGAGCGAGGGCCCGTCCGGGCCGAGCAGCACCGGCATGTCGCCCGTGTAGTCGACGGCGCCGACCGAGTAGGGCGTGTCATGGATGTTGGAGGGGTGCAGGCCCGCCTCACCGCCGTCGGTGCGCGCCCAGCGGGGCTTGGGACCGACCAGTCGTACGCCCGTGCGCGCCGAGTTGAAGTGCACCTTCCACTCGGCCGCGTAGAAGTCGCGGATGTCGTCCTCGGTGAAGAACTCCGGTGCGGCGTGCGGGCCTTCGAGCGCGCCGACCCGCCACTCGGCGCCGAACACCGGCCGCTCGTCCGTCGGCACCGGCGCACCCGAGGGCACCGAGCCACCGCCGTGCAGCACGTCCCCCCTCCGCAGTGCGCGCCCGCCGTGCCCGCCGAACCGGCCCAGCGTGAACGTCGAGGCGCTCCCCAGGAAGGCCGGCACATCCAGGCCGCCGCTCGCGAAGAGTACGTACGTCCGCAGTCCGTGCTCGGCGGGTGCTCCGACCGCCAGAACGCCGCCCGCGGGCACCGTCACCGGCTCCCACTGCGCGACGGCCGTTCCGTCGACCGTCACCGGCGCCGGAGCACCCGTGACGCACACCGTCGTCGGATGCGTGAACCTCAACGTCGGGCCCTGCAAGGTGCATTCGAGCCCGGGAGCACCCTCGCCGTTGCCCAGCGCCCGGTTCCCGAGCCGGAACGACAGGTCGTCCATCGGGCCGCAGGGCGGCACGCCCACCTGCCAGTAGCCGGTCCGCCCGGGCCAGTCCTGGACCGTCGTCAGCGTGCCGCCGGACACGACCTCGATCCGCGGCGTCGGATCACTCACCCCGGTGAGAGTGGTGGTGGAATGTGTGGCCGCCCGGAAGTCCCGGTCCGAAAGCGCCGCCCGCACCAGGCCGAGGTTCGTCTCGATGCCGTCGACCCGCGTCCTGGCCAGCGCCTCGTCAAGCCGCTCCAGCGCGTGCGCCCGGTCGGAGCCGTACGCGATGACCTTCGCCAGCATCGGGTCGTACGACGTGGTGACCTCGGTGCCCGTCTCGACCCAGCCGTCCACGCGGACGCCCTGCGGGAACTCGACCCGCGTCAACAGGCCCGCGCTGGGCCGGTGTTCGCGCGAGGGGTCCTCGGCGTACACCCGTGCCTCGACGGCGTGACCGCGCGGGGCTCCCGGGTCGCGTACGACGTCGGAGTCGCCGCGGGCGAGCCGCAGCATCCAGCCGACCAGGTCGACCCCGTAGATCTCCTCGGTGACCGGATGTTCCACCTGGAGACGGGTGTTGACCTCCAGGAAGTACGCCTCCTCGCGGGCCGCGTCGTAGACGAACTCGACGGTCCCGGCCGAGCGGTAGTCCACACTCGCGCACAAGTCGCGGGCGGCGGTGGCCAGTTGCTCGCGTATGCGGGGAGGAAGACCCGGTGCCGGGGCCTCCTCCAGGACCTTCTGGTTGCGGCGCTGGAGGGAGCAGTCGCGGTCCCCGAAGGTGACGACCCTGCCCTCGCCGTCGCCGAAGACCTGCACCTCGACATGGCGGGCGTGCTCGACGAGCCGTTCCAGGAAGACCCCGGCCGAGGAGAAGGAGGCGGCGGCGACGCGCTGCACCCGCTCCCAGGCGTCGGTCAGTTCGGCGGCGGAGCGGCAGGCCGACATGCCTATGCCGCCTCCGCCGCCGGTCGCCTTGAGCATCACCGGGTAGCCGATGCGGCCGGCCTGCCGCAGCGCCTCGTCGCAGTCCGCGAGCAGTCCGGTGCCCGGCGCCAGCGGCACGCCGGCCGCCTCGGCCGCCGCCCGGGCCGTGTGCTTCGCCCCGAACAGCTCCAGCTGCTCCGGCGTCGGCCCCACGAACACGATCCCCGCGTCCTGGCAGCGCCGCGCGAACGCCGCGTCCTCGGAGAGGAAGCCGTAGCCCGGGTGGATCGCCCCGGCCCCGGTGTCCTTCGCGGCCCTCAGGACGAGATCCGCGTCGAGATACGACTCCTTGGCGGGCGCGGGACCGAGCCGTACGGCCTCGTCGGCGAGCCGCACGTGCGGCGCCGAGCGGTCGGCGTCGGAGTGGACCGCGACCGTCCGCAGGCCCAGCTCCCGGGCCGTACGGATGATCCGGACCGCGATCTCGCCCCGGTTGGCCACGAGAAGCGTGTCGAAGCCCGTGCCCTCGTCGCTCATTCGGCACCCGCCTGACTGATCGTCATCTCCACGGCCGTCGGGTCGAAGCCGTTGCAAGGGTTGTTGATCTGAGGGCAGTTGGAGACCAGCACGAGTACATCGCGCTCGGCGCGCAGCGACAGCTTCAGGCCCGGGGCCGAGAGGCCGTCGACGATGCCGAGCGTGCCGTCCTTCTCGACCGGCACGTTCATGTACCAGTTGATGTTCGAGACGAGGTCGCGCTTCCCGAGGCCGTACTTGGCGCCCTCCGCGAGGAAGTTCTCCACGCAGGCGTGCTGCGACCAGGTGTGGTGCCCGTACCGGAGGGTGTTCGACTCCTTGGAGCAGGCGCCGCCGACCGTGTCGTGCCGGCCGACGTCGTCCGCGACCACGGTCATCAGCGGGGTGTGCTCGTTGGACAGCAGCACGCTGCCCGTGGTGAGGAAGATGTTGCCCTGGGCGTGGATGGTGTCGGGCGCGCTGTAGCGCACGGCCGTGTCCCCGGCGTCGTACACCAGGAAGTCCACGGCCTGGTTGCCGTGCAGGTCGGTGATGGTGAGCGTCTCGCCGGCGCGGACGACGGCCGACCAGGCGGCCCGGGCCGGGACGGTGGTCCGCCGGATGGTCTGCTCGGTCATGCGATCCCCCTCGTGGCGAGGAACTCGGCGGTGTTGAGGAAGGCGCGGTGGCCTTCGGGTGTGGCCTCCCACAGCGGATCGCCGGACCGGGTGGCCTCGGCGCGCCAGGCCAGTACCTCCAGCGCGGTGCTCGTGTAGGTGTCGCGCGGGTCGGCGGGGTGCGGCACGTTGGCCAGCAGCACCGTGACGTCCTGCTCGGCGCGGAGCGTCACGCTCGTGCCGGGACCGGCCGAGCCGGTGAAGTCCAGGGCGCCGTCCTCGCGTACCTCCACGCCCTGGAAGAAGGAGAGCGACGGCGGCAGGTCGCGCGGCGCGAGACCGTTCTTGGCGGCCGCCAGCTTGAACAGCTCGCGCCCGGCCGGGGACGCGGACTGCGGTGTCCCGTCGCCGTACCGCTCGGTGTTCCGTACGAGGCTGGAGGTGCCGGCCAGTGCGTCGTGCCGTCCGGAGGTGTCGGCGATCACCGAGGCGAGGACGCGGCCCTGGTCGGAGAGGAGTAGCTGGCCCTCCCCGAGGTAGGCGTTCCACTGGACCTTGACCGTGTCGGCCACGTTCAGGCGCTCCCACGGCCGGTCGGCGGCGAACAGGAGCAGGTGTGCGCAGGCCTCGCCCCGGAGGTCGGTCAGCCGCAGCTCCGTGCCGCGGGCCAGCACCTTGTGGGTGTAGTTGCCGCCCGCCACGGTCTCCGCCCACACCAGGTGGCCCGCCTCGCAGGGCGGCGCCGGCCAGCTGCTCGCCGGGACGACGGGCATGGCCTCGGCCCGGGTGCCCTCCTGGGCGCGGGCGTGCGCTCGGGCTCCATAAGTGGTCGCTGTCGCCATCGCGGGACCTCCGGCTCGGCAGTGGTGGGTCATCGGTGTGCGGCAGGTCGTGTATTTCTGTCGCTCGACAGAAATTAGGAGCCGGACGGGTCGCGGTGGTTGCCCGTGTGTTGCGGGGCGGTTACCGATCCCTCACGGGTGCGCTCCGCTGGGAGGGCCGTGATTCGCCTGCGGGCCAGTGAGGGCTGGTCGCGCAGTTCCCCGCGCCCCTTACGGGGCCCGGACGCCATGCGCGCCACCACCATCGAACCGGCCTCGCTCGGCTCGGGTGGGGGCCCTCTTCGCCGCGGTGGGCGCGGGTCCGCCCGCCGGGCGGGTGGCGAGGGTGTGACCGGCGGGCGAGATCGTCCCGCGGGGTGGTGTGCGAGGATCGAACGCATGGGTTCCAGCGGACGACGGGTCGGCAGGCCGCGCGCCGAGCAGCGGCCGGACAGCGGGCTCTCGCCGCGCGACGAGCTGCTCGCGGCCGCCGCGGACCTGTTCACGACGCGCGGTTACGCGGCCACGACCACCCGCGCCGTCGCCGAGCGGGCGGGCATGCGGCAGGCCTCCATGTACCACTACGTGTCCGGCAAGGAGGAGCTCCTGGCCGAGCTCCTGGAGTCCACCGTCACGCCCTCCCTGACCTTCGCCCGTCAACTTCTCGCCGAGGACGTCACCCCCGCCGAAGACCGGCTGTGGGATCTGTGCCGCACGGACGTCGCGCTGCTCTGCGGTGGTTCGTACAACCTCGGCGGGCTCTATCTGCTGCCCGAGGTCCGCTCGGAGCGCTTCGCCGGCTTCCATGCCGTACGGGCCGAACTCAAGGACGCCTACCGGCAGTTGCTCGCCGCGACCGAGGCGGGCGGCGCGCTCGTCAAGAGTGAGCTCGATCTGCGGACGGACCTGCTCTTCGGTCTCATCGAGGGCGTGATCCTCGTGCACCGCTCCGACCCGGAGCGGCCCGTCTCGGCGTTCGCCGAGGCCACCGCCGACGCGGCCCTGCGCATCGCCGGAATCTGAGCCGGAAGCCGCACCGCGAGCACTGTCTCACCCCGTCTGGCCAGGGGTTTCGCGCGTTCGTACGCTGTGACGCACTGTGTTCGAATGACCGCACAGCGTGTAAATGATGCAGAGCGTACTCCTGTCGCGAGGGCGATTTCAGGTGCTTGCTGAATATGACACAGCGATGATCCGGTCGGACTAAGCTCGCCCGCAGCGCACCGAGTTGAGGTGTATTCGTGCGCTTGTTCCCCGATGTTCTGAAGATCCAGTTACCTCCACCTCCCCCCCAGACCTCCAGTCGATTTGTCTCAGAGGGCATACATGGTGAGTGTTCAATCGCCTCCCGGTGGCCGTGAAGTTCCCTACGCGCGCGTGTTGCTGCTGCCGGCCATAGTGATGGCCGCGGCGACCGGGGCCGCCGTCGCCGTGGTGACGCAGCCGGCCCGGGTCGCCGTCGGCTGGTGCGGTGCCGTCGCGACGCTTCTCGTGATCGCGACGGCCGCCGAAGCGGTCCGCCGCGGCCGTGTCATCCGTGCGGCGCGCGCCGAGCACGCACGCCAGACGGAACTCATGCAGCGGCGCATCGCCAACCACGACGCCGAGATCGTCCACCTCCACGAGGAGTTGCTGCCCGCCGTCCTGTGGCGGATGCGCGCGGGCAAGTCGCCCGCGGACGCGATCCGGCTGACCGTCGACAACGACCCCGGCAACCGCGATCTCCCCGCCACCCAGCGCGCGTTGCTGCTCGAAGTGCTGAAGATCGTGGACCACGAAGGACTGCAGCGCGAGGCCGCGCAGCGTTCCTTCGTCAACATCGCCCGACGCGTCCAGGCGATCGTCCACCAGCAGAACAAGGAACTGCGCGAGATGGAGGAGGACCACGGGCGCAACCCCGAGGTCTTCGACGACCTGCTGCGCATCGACCACGGCACCGCGCTGATCGGCCGCCTGGCCGACTCCATCGCCGTCCTCGGCGGCGGCCGCCCGGGCCGCCAGTGGCCCAGGCCCGTACCGCTCTACAGCGTGTTGCGCGGCGCGATGTCCCGGATTCTGGAGTACCGGCGCATCGAGCTGCACTCGATCGCCAAGGTCAACGTCAACGGGATCTCCGTCGAGCCGATCATCCACGCGGCCGCCGAACTCCTCGACAACGCCACCCGCTACTCGCCGCCGCACACCAAGGTGCACGTCACCGCCGTCGAGGTGCAGACCGGTGTCGCCATCGAGATCGAGGACGCCGGCGTCAGCCTCAGCGAGGAGGCCCGCACCCGGACCGAGAACATGCTCGCGCAGGCGCAGGCCGGCGCCGACCTCAACCACCTCGGTGAGGACCCGCGGCTCGGCATGGCCGTCGTCGGCCGCCTCACCGCGATGTACAACATGCAGGTCTCCCTGCGGCAGTCCGCGTACGGCGGGGTGCGCGCCGTACTCGTCGTACCGCGCAAGATGCTCACCGAGGAGGAGGCCCCCGGTCTCGCCCACGGCATCGGCGCCGCCTCCGTGCCCAAGGTCGACTTCGACGGGGTCAAGGGACCCAAGCGCGCGGAGAAGAAGCGCCGCCCCACCACCGGACCCCGTATCCCCACGCCGGAAGGCATGGACGAGGACGACATTCCCGAGGTCACCGAGTGGACGGCCAACGGCCTGCCGCAGCGCCGCAGCCGGGTCAAGGTCCCCTACAGCCAGCGGGTGCTCGAAGCCCGTGCGGCGGCGGAGGAGGCGGAGACCGCGCGCCGCGAGGGCCGGCCCGTCATCGACTGGACCCGGTCGTCCACGCAGCAGCCCGACCCGGAGAAGAAGAAGGACGAGAAGGAACCCGGGCTGTGGGTCGAGGCGTTCATGTCCGGTCTCAAGGGCGGAGACGACGACCAGAAGCAGAAGCCCGGAGCGACGAACAGCCCGGCCGGCCCGGAGGCCGACGACGAGGGGGACCTCACGTGATCCAGCAGCGAGCCAACTTCGACTGGATGCTCAAGGAGCTGTCCGACGGGGTGTACGGGACCCGGCAGGTCGTCGTGCTCTCCGCGGACGGCCTGCGCATCGCCCGGTACGGCGGCGACCCCGACGGCGCCGACCGCATCGCCGCGGCCTGCGCCGGACTGCAGAGCCTGGCCGGGGCCGTCGCCTCCGAGATCCCCGACACCGACGGCAAGATGCGCATGGTGATCATCGAGATGCACGGCGGCTACTTCTACATGATGGCCGCGGGCCCGAACGCCTACCTCGCCGTACTGGCCGAGGAGCACGTGGACGCCGCGCTCATGAGCAACCGCATGCGCGACATGGTCGTACGGATCGGTGCCCACCTCACGAGTCCGCCCCGGCGGAACGGGCAGACCGTATGAGTCCTCCACAACGACGACGGCGCTTCCCGAAGGAGGCGCCGAAGGAGAAACCCCCGCCCCCCGCGGAAGGCCAGGGTGGCCAGGGCCAGGGGGGCGAGCCGGAGCGGCTGTACGTCGTCACCGGCCAGGTCGAGGGCGGCGACCGTGCCGAACTCGACCTGGTGACCTTAATCGTGGCGGACGCCGACGCGCCGCCCACCGCCCAGCCGGAACAGTCGGCGCTGCTCCGGCTCTGCCGGGCCCCCATGTCCGTGGCCGAACTCTCGGCCTATCTCAATCTGCCGTTCAGCGTGGTGACCGTACTGCTGACCGAGCTGCTGACGGCTGAACTGGTACAGGCGCGCGCCCCGATCGTCCGCGCGGAGCTGCCCGACCGTTCCCTCCTCGAAGCGGTGATGCATGGACTTCAAAAACTCTGACACGATCACCGGGCCTCGCGACGAGGACCACCTCCCGCAGACGGCCACGGCCGCGGTGAAGATCGTGATCGTGGGCGGGTTCGGGGTCGGCAAGACGACGATGGTGGGCTCCGTCAGCGAGATCAGGCCGCTGACCACCGAAGAGACCATGACCCAGGCCGGCATCGGTGTCGACGACAACTACGGCTCCGAGACCAAGACGGCCACCACCGTGGCGATGGACTTCGGCCGCATCAGCATCACCGAGCAGCTGGTGCTGTACCTGTTCGGCACCCCCGGCCAGGAACGCTTCTGGTTCCTGTGGAACGGCCTCTTCGAGGGCGCCCTGGGCGCGGTCGTCCTGATCGACACCCGGCGCCTGGAGGTCAGCTTCGACGTCATCGGGCGCCTGGAGGAACGCGGAGTGCCCTTCGTCGTCGCCGTCAACGACTTCCCGGACGGGCCCCGTTACCCCATGGACGACCTGCGCGCGGCGCTCGACCTGTCCGAGGAGATCCCGATGGTGAAGTGCGACGCGCGCCGCAGGGCCTCCAGCCGGGACGTCCTGATGACCCTGATGCGCTTCCTGCACTCGATCGCCATGGCATCGGCGAAGACCTGACCCGGCCTCGATGCCGACCTCATGACCCAACTCCCAAGACAACGGAACCACTTCAGCTTTCGGAGCGACAACCGTGACGCCTGAATCCCACTCCCGAACCGGCACGGACGACCCCCTGTCCGGCCCGCCGCCGAGCTGCCCCGCCCACGGCACGGGCCCCGGCGGACTGCGCCGCCTGTACGGACCCGAGGCGGAGGACCTGGGGACCCTGTACGAGAAACTCCGCGCCGAACACGGCACTGTCGCGCCGGTGCTGCTCCACAACGACGTGCCCTTCTGGATGGTGCTCGGACACGGCGAGAACCTCCACATGGTCAGCAGCCCCTCGCTGTACACCCGGGACAGCCGCGTCTGGACCGCTGTCCTGGACGGCACGGCGGGGCCCGAGCACCCGCTGATGCCGCTCATCGCCTGGCAGCCCATCTGCTCCCATGCCGAGGGCGACGAACACCAGCGGCTGCGCGGGGCGGTGATGGGCGCCATGTCGACCATCAACGCCCGTGACCTGCGCCGTCACATCAACCACTGGACCCAGGACCTGGTCAACCGGTTCTGTGAGCGGGGCGCCGCCGACCTGGTCAGCCAGTTCGCCGAGCGGCTGCCGATGGCCGTGCTGTGCGAGATCCTCGGCATGCCCGAGGAGTACGACGACCGCCTGGTGCACGCGACCCGCGACCTGCTCAAGGGCACCGAGACGGCGATCGCCAGCAACGAGTACGTCATGAGCGTCCTGATGCGGCTCACCGTCCGCCGCCGGGCCGAGCCCGCCCAGGACTTCACCAGCCACCTCATCAACCACCCGGCCGGGCTCACCGACGAGGAGGTCGGCCAGCATCTCCGCCTCGTCCTGCTCGCCGCGTACGAGGCCACGGCGAACCTCCTCGCCAACGTGCTGCGGGTGGTCCTCACCGACCCGGGCTTCCGCGCCCAGCTCAACGGCGGCCAGATGACCGTGCCCCAGGCGGTCGAGCAGTCCCTGTGGGACGAGCCGCCGTTCAGCGCCGTACTCGGCTACTTCGCCAAGCAGGACACGGAGTTGGGCGGCCAGCGGATCCGCAAGGGTGACGGACTGTTCTTCGGGATCGCGCCGGGCAACATCGACCCGCACGTCCGCCCGGACCTCAAGGCGAACATGCGGGGCAACCGCTCGCACCTCGCCTTCGGCGGCGGCCCGCACGAGTGCCCCGGCCAGGACATCGGCCGCGCCATCGCCGACACCGGCGTCGACGCACTCCTGATGCGGCTGCCGGACGTCCAACTCGCCGTCGAGGAACACGAGTTGCGGTGGACCGCGTCGATCTCCTCACGGCACCTGGTGGAACTCCCGGTGAGCTTCCAGCCGGCGTCGCCGCAGGACGTCATGGAGCGGCCCGGAGTGAGTGCCATTCCCCGGCCGCGTCCGGACTGGGAGGTCTCCACGCCGACCCCGAAGCCCTCCCCGGCGCCGCGGCCCGCCGTCCCCCAGCCGGAAACCCCGGCTCCCGCCCTCGAACCGGGACGCGCGCCGGGCGCCTGGCAGCGTTTCGTCCGCTGGTGGCGCGGCTACTGACCGAGCCGGCCGCCTGCGGCTACTGCCGACCGCCGGCCCAGTCGTCGTACGCGGACCACGCCAGAAGCGTCCGTCCGCTACGGAACGCATGCCGGTGCCCCGTGACCGGATCGGTGAACTCCAGCACCCGCGCCAGCAGTTGGAGCGGTCGCCGGAAGTCACCGGCCGGCACGGGGCCGGTCACCACCGGGTACAGCGGGTCGCCGAGGATCGGGACGCCCAACGCGTTCATGTGCACCCGCAGTTGATGGGTCTGGCCGGTGCTGGGCAGCAGCCGGTAACGCGCCCGGTCGCCCCGCCGCTCGGCCAGCTCGACCCGGCTCACCGCGTTCGGCTCACCCGGCACCTCCCGGGCGGTCAGCACACCCCGCTCCTTCTCGATCCGGCTGCGGACGGTGCACGGCAGCTCCAGCGCCTCCCGGTACGGAGCCACCGCCTCGTACTCCTTGCGTACGAGCCGGTCGCGGAACAGCGACTGGTACGCGCCCCGCTCCTCGGGCCGCACGGTGAACAGCACGAGCCCGGCGGTGAGCCGGTCGAGCCGGTGTGCGGCCCCGAGCGCCGGGATGCCCAGCTCCCGCCGCAGCCGCGCCAGAGCCGTCTGGGCGACATGGCTGCCACGCGGCGTGGTGGCGAGGAAGTGCGGCTTGTCGACGACGACGATGTGCCCGTCCCGGTACACGACCTCCAGCGGGAACGGCACCGGCACCTCGTCCGGCAGCTCCCGGTGGAACCACACGAACATCCCCGGCACGTACACCGCGTCGGGCGCCACAGGATGTCCGTCGGCCCCGACGATCAGCCCCGCGTCGAGCATCCCGTCGATCACCCCGGCGCCCGCCGCGAGCCGCTCCACCAGATGCTCCCGTACGGTCCCCCACGCGCCCTCGGCGGGCAACCGCACCCGCACCGGATCCACCCCGTCGCGCTGCGGCAGGGGGGAGTCCGGAATCCGGGGCTTGCGTCTCACCTGGTCAAGGGTACGCAGGGGGCTTGCGGTCAGGCGGCGTACGCGGGAGCCTCCGCCACCGCCGCCCGGGCCTTGTACACCCGGTACGCGCCGCCCAGGACGAGGGTGATTCCGAGGAACAGCACGGTGAACCACTGGAAGTACCAGTGCCCGCCCGCCGGGTCGTAGACCTCGGCCCGTGGCCAGGCCAGGTTGACCGACATGAACAGGCCGTAGAGCAGGGCGAGGGCGTTGACGGGGATGCCCCAGCGGCCCAGGGAGAACAGGGGGCGGCCCTCCTCGTCGACGGCGTCCGTCCCGTCCGTTCCGTTGGTCCCGGGGAACTGTCCGCGCAGTCGCTTCACCAGCAGCGGCCCGGTGACCATCGCGTACGCCAGGTACAGCATCACGATGCAGGTGGTGCCGATGGCCAGGAAGGCCTCGGGCGAGGCGAAGTTGAGGAGCAGCAGGGCGGCGGCGAGGACGCCGACGACGATGGCGGGGGCGCTCGGCATACCGGTGCGGGGGTTGACCTTCGCGAGCCGCCCCGAGAACGGCAGCTGGCCGTCGCGGGCCATGGAGAACAGCATCCGGCAGGCCGCCGTCTGGATGGCGAGGACCGCCACCGCGATGGCGACCACCACGTCGGCGAGCAGTGCCCGGCCCACGCCGTCGCCCAGGCTGCTCGTCAGGACGTAACTCAGTCCCTCGACGCCGAGCCGGCCGTTGGTGAGGCTGGGCGCGGCCAGCAGACCGGCCAGGATGATCAGACCGCCGAGCAGGCCCGCCGCGCCGAGTGCGGTGAGGATGGTGCGCGGTGCGACACGCCGTGGATTGCGGGTCTCCTCGCTCATCTCGCCCGCGCTGTCGAAGCCGATCATCACGTACGCCGCCGCGAACGAACCCACCAGCAGCGCCCCGACCAGGCCCGACTGGGCGGCCGTTCCGGTGTGGAAGGTGATGCCGGGGGTCCGCTCGGAGTGGGTGAGCAGGAGCACGATGATCAGGACGGCGCCGATGATCTCCGCGGTGACGCCGATGCGGTTGATCAGCGACATCACGCGGTTGTCGATGACGTTCACGAAGGTCGTCAGGACCAACAGGACCACGCCGAAGACGGCCGCGTTGGCCGCGCCGCTCGCGGAGGTGGGCGTCGGGTCGTCGCCGATCAGCTGGAAGCCGGACCAGATCGCCGGCAGCACCATCTGCAGCGCCAGCGCCGCCGCCGCGACCACCACGACCTGCCCGATCACCATGATCCAGCCGGCGAACCAGCCGAAGGTGAGATTGGAGAGCCGGGACGACCACTGGTAGATGGCACCCGAGATCGGGTAGCGGGCGGCCAGTTCCGCGAAGCACGCGGCGACCAGCAACTGGCCGATCAGGACGGCGGGCCAGGTCCAGAAGAACACCGGCCCGCCGAACGCGTAGCCGAAGGCGAAGAACTGGAAGACGGTCGTCAGGACGGAGATGAAGGAGAAGCCGGCGGCGAACGAGGCGTAGCGGCCGAGGCTGCGGTGCAGTTCCTGGCGGTAGCCGAACTCCGTGAGGGAACGGTCGTCGGGGGACTCCGGTGGATCGGGGCGGACGTCGGAGGGGGCGGTCGTCGTCACTGCGGCACCTGCCTTCGGCACAGGGAGCGGTGTCAGGGGAGCGAATTCCTGTCGGTTGACAGAAATTAGGGATCGCCTGTTTCGCTCGCGTGTCGCCTCCGTATCCGGCACGGGCCGAAGTTCTCACGCCCTTGCGGTCGGGGCCCAGTCGAGATATATCGTGTGTATTGACGGTCGCCATGGCTCGCGATATGTTCGGCTACGAATATTCGGTAGCGAGGTGGTGCTGGTGGCAAGCAGGCGCAGGAAGCTCGGCAACCCGCTGGCGCTGGCCGTGATGGTGTTGCTCACGGAGCGGCCGATGCATCCGTACGAGATCGCGCAGACACTCCGCCGGCGCGGCAAGGACACCACCACCAAGATCAACTACGGCTCGCTCTACACCGTCGTGCAGAACCTCGAAAAGCATGGCTTCGTGCAGGTCGCCGAGGTGCAGCGGCAGGGCAACCGCCCCGAGCGCACCCTCTACGGCATCACGGACGCCGGGCGCGAGGAGGCGACGGAGTGGCTGTCCGACCTGCTCGCCGTACCGGCCCAGGAGTACCCGATCTTCGAGACCGCGCTCTCGCTGGTGGGGGTCCTCCACCCGGACGAGGTGACGCGCCTGCTCGAAGAGCGGCTCAACCGGCTGGAGGTACGGGCCGCGAGCACGAGGGGCGGCCTGGAGAAGCTGTACGAGACGCTGCCCAGGGTCTTCCTCGTGGAGACCGAGTATCAGCTGCACATGGTCGAGGCGCAGGTGGAGTGGCTCCGCGGCTTTCTGAAGGAGTTGCGGGAGGGCACCCTCACCGGCGTCAAGGAGTGGCGGACGTTCCAGGAGACGGGCGAAATGCCGCCGGAGTTCCAGGAGTTGGAGGCCCGTCACTTCGAGAAGTAGCGACAGCGGGACAGCAGGTCCCGAAGAGGCAGCGACACAGGAAAGACCCCGGCAGAGCTGTTGGAGCAGCCCTGCCAGGGTCTCGAACCCCGGACCGGACCCGCGGTGAAGCAGGCCAGGCGATCGAGGTGCGGCACACCCAGGATAGCCCGGCGCTCTTCACGCGGATCGGTCGTCATCCGCTCACCCAGGAGAGCAGTCGTCATGAGCACCCGTGCGCCCGCAGTGCAGGCGCGTCAGCTGATCAAGACCTATCCCGGTGAGGTCACCGCCCTCAGCGGCATGGACATCACCGTCGAGGCAGGCACCGTCTTCGGGCTCCTCGGCCCGAACGGCGCCGGCAAGTCCACCACCGTCAAGATCCTCACCACCCTCGCCCGCCCCGACTCGGGCACCGCGACCGTCGCGGGCCACGACGTCCTGCGGCACCCGGACAGGGTGCGCCGCGCGATCGGTGTGGTCGCCCAGAAGTCCGGCGCCGACCCGGTGGCCACCGGCCGCGAGAACCTCCAACTCCAGGGCAGGCTCTACGGGTTGCGAGGCGCCGCCCTCCAGCAACGGGTGGCCGGGCTGCTGGCCCGCTTCGACCTCACGGACGCGGCGGGCCGCCAGGTCAAGGGCTACTCGGGAGGCATGCAGCGCCGCCTCGATGTGGCGCTCGGCCTGGTCCACCGGCCCGAGATCCTCTTCCTCGACGAGCCGACGACCGGCCTCGACCCCGAGGCACGCACCGCGATGTGGGACGAGATCGCCCGCCTCGCCGACGACGAGGGCCTGACCATCCTGCTCACCACCCACTACCTCGAAGAGGCCGACCGCCTCGCCGATCACATAGCCATCGTCGACCGCGGCCATGTCGTCGTGGAGGGCACCCCGAACGCCCTCAAGGGCGAACTCCGCGGCGACGCGGTCCACTTGGAACTGCGCGAGGCGGTCGGCGAAGCCGGTCGTACGCTTCTCACGGGTGCCCTGACCGCACTGCCGGGCGTGCACGAGGCACTCTTCGACGGCCGCCGCGTCAGCGTGCGCGCCGAGGACGGGCCCGCCGCCGTGCCCGCGCTGCTCGGCACGCTGGAGCGCGCCGGGGTCGGTGTCGCCGCCGCGACCGTCGCCCGCCCGTCGCTCGACGACGTCTACCTGCGCTATGCGGGCCGCCGCTACGCCGAGGCCGAGGCGGCCGCGGAAGCCGGCTCTCTCGCTCTCGCTGGAGGCGCCCGATGAGCACCGACACCCTCACCCAGACCTGGTACATGACGCAACGTCAACTGGGGGCGGTGCTCCGCCAGCCCGCGTACGTCGTGATGATGCTCATCCAGCCGGTGATCTGGCTGTTCCTGTTCGGCAGCCTCTTCAAGGAGGTTGTCGAAATCGGCGGCTTCGGCACGGGCACCTATCTGGACTACCTCGTGCCGGGCATCGTCGTGATGAGCGCCCTCAGCTCCAACATGTGGGCGGGCATGGGCACGCTGGAGGAGATCGAGCGGGGCACGCTCAACCGTTTCCTGGTCACTCCGGTCAGCCGGGGCGCCCTGATGAACGCCAACGTCGTGCAGCAGGCGCTGACCACGGCCGTCCAGTCCGTACTGATCATCCTGCTCGGCAAGCTCGGTGGTGCGGACTATCCGGGCGGGGTCGGGGGTCTGGTGGTGCTGGTCGTCGCGGCGTCGCTGCTCGGCACGGTTTTCGGCGCGTTCTCGAACGCGCTGGGCATGCTGGTTCGCCAGCGGGAGTCGATCATCGGCATCAACACGTTCCTGCTGCTGCCGCTGACCTTCCTCTCCTCGGCCTTCATGGCGCCGTCCCAAACACCTGGCTGGATGCGCCACGTCGCCGACTTCAACCCGCTCGACTGGGCCCTGGTCGCGGGCCGCTCGGCGATGGCCGACGACCCCGACCGGGGCGCGGTGCTCACTTGGGGCGGGGCGCTCCTTGCCCTGGCGGTGGCAGCGGTATGGCTGTCGACCCGCACGTTCAGGGCGTACCAGCGGTCGGTCTAGGGGCCCTTCATACGTGGGCGCGGGTGGGTGTGGGCCGGTCGCGCAGTTCCCCGCGCCCCTGAAAAGACGAAAGACGGGGGGTCTTGGGACGGTGTTCACACTGCGGGCCGGTGGGGGCTGGGTGCGCAGTTCCCCGCGCCCCTAAAAGCGAAAAGACAAAAGAGCAAGGGCCGGGCGGGGTCTGCAGCGCAGGCCCCACTCAGCCGCTGTCGGCCTCCGGCGTGAGGGGTCGTGTCGGGGTGTCCGATCGCCGCGGCAACGTGCCATGACCGAATATCCCAGAGCGGCGATCGGATATCCCGTCGCGGCACCGACCCCACCACCCACCACCCCAGGGGCGCGAGGAACTGCGCGACAAGCCCCCACCGAACCCGCAGACAAACGGCTCAGGACGCCGAAGGCTCCTGCTCGGCCTCCACCCGCGCGTTCCAGTCCCGCTTAGCCGCCTGCCAGCCATCCTCGTTGTGACCGAGCCGCCAGTACCCCGAGATGGACAGATCCTCCCGCGCCACAGCGTGCTCAACCCGCAGCAGCCGCCGCAGCTCCTTCACGAACCCCGCCTCGCCGTGCACGAACGCGTGCACCCGACCCTCAGGGAACGAAAGACCCCGAACAGCCTCGACCAGCGCCTCACCGATCGGTCGATCCCCACGGTGCACCCAGACCACATCCACATCGGACGCGATCTTCTGCTCCTCCTCCGGACCCGCCACCTCGATGAAGGCGCGCGCCACAGCGCCATCGGGCAGCGCCTCCAGCGACGCCGCGATCGCCGGCAGCGCACTCTCGTCACCGGCCAGCAGATGCCAGTCCGCCGCCGGATCGGGAGCGTACGCCCCGCCGGGGCCGAGGAACCGCACGACCTCGCCCGCCTGAACCCGCATCGCCCACGGCCCGGCCAGCCCCTCGTCGCCGTGGATCACGAAGTCGAGCGTCAGCTCGCGCAGCTCCGGGTCCCAGGCGCGCACCGTGTACGTACGCGTGACGGGCCACTGCTCGCGAGGGAACTCCTCGCGGATCCGGCCCATGTCGAAGGGCTCCGGATACGTCACTCCCTCGGCGCCGAACAGCAGCTTCACGTAATGGTCGGTGCTGGTGCCCGCGGTGAACTCGGCGAGGCCCTCACCGCCGAGTACCACGCGCTGCATGTGGGGAGTCAGCCGCTCCGTGCGGATGACCTCCGCGGAGTGGGGCTTGGGCAACTTGCGTGCCGGACGCTCTGCCATAACGGCCTCCCGAATAAGTTCGCTAAGGCTTACCTAAGTTAGCACCTCCCCCTAGTTAACACCCCTCGCTCGAAAAGCCCAGAACCTCCCCCGGCGAAAACGCAGAAGAGTCGTGGATCACTTCGGAAGCGGCTGAGAATCACCCCGGAAGAAGCCGAGGACCGCTCCGGCACAGGCCGGCGCACCCCTCAGGCCCCAGTGTCCCTCTCAGGACCCCAGCGTCGACAACAGCCGCGCCAGCGAGCCGCCCAGACCCCAGCGCGCCCCGAGTTCGTCCAGGGCCGCCGGATCGCGCGGCGCGTGCGGCAGCGCCGTGGCCACGTCCGGCAGGGGGACGTCTCCGGCCACCCGGACGACCGTGGGCGCGACGGCGAGGTACGGCCGGGACTCGTCGAGCCGCTTGCGCTGCGACGGTGTGAGCCTGGCCCCCGGGTCGTCGACCGCCGCCATGATCCCCGCCAGGTCGCCGTACTCGGCCAGCAACTTGGCAGCCGTCTTCTCGCCGATGCCCGGCACGCCGGGAAGTCCGTCGCTCGGGTCGCCGCGCAGCAGCGCCAGATCCGCGTACCCCGGCCCGTCGACCCCGTACTTCGCGCGCAGCCACGCCTCGTCGGTGACCTGCAGCGAGCCCACGCCCTTGAGCGGGTACAGCACGCGCACTTCCCGCTTGTCGTCGACCAGTTGGTACAGGTCACGGTCGCCGGTGACGATGTCCACCGGGCCGGTGGCGCGGCCGGTGAACGTGCCGATCACATCGTCCGCCTCGTACCCCTCGACGCCCACGCGCGCGATGCCCAGCGCGTCCAGGACGTCCTCGATGACCGGCACCTGGGGGGAGAGGGTGTCGGGCACCTCCTCCTCGTCCGGGCCGACCTCGGTCTCCGCGGCGACGCGATGCGCCTTGTAGGAGGGGATCAGGTCGACCCGCCACTGCGGCCGCCAGTCCGCGTCCATGCACGCCACGAGATCGTCCGGCTGATGGTCCCTCACCAGGCGGTCGATGAACTCGAGCAGGCCGCGCACGGCGTTCACCGGCGTGCCGTCCGGGGCCTTCACCGATTCCGGGACGCCGAAATAGGCGCGGAAGTACAGCGAGGCGGTGTCGAGGAGCATGATTCGGCGGGGCTGCTGCGTCTGCTGCGTCACGCTTCGCATCATGCCGTACGCCACTGACAGTCACAGTTCGGCGCGGACAGTGGGCGAATGCGAGTGCCCTTACCGGCCAGACGTAAACACCGTGTGAACTGGGCCACGGTCGCGTTTGCGCCACTCGGGCACGGGCAGGCGCCGCCCCGGAGCGAACCCGGTCGCACTTTCAACCACAGCTGACAAATGCGGGCCGGAGAAGCGGGCGGAACCCGCGTCGCTCCACGGCCCGCCGGCGGGGGAGGCGGGCCGATTTCGTTCGACCCGAGAGGTTCATGTGTCATCCAGGCTGCAAGCCGAACAGCTCTACAAGGTGTTCGGCAGACGACCCGAAGAGGCGGTCGAACGACTCCGCCAGGGAGCCGACCGCGAGGAACTGCGCGCCGACGGCACCACCGCCGCGGTGATCGACGCGTCCTTCGAGGTCGAACCGGGCCAGACCTTCGTCGTCATGGGTCTGTCCGGCTCCGGCAAGTCCACCCTGCTGCGCATGCTCAACGGACTTCTCGAACCCACCGCGGGACACGTGCGCTTCGACGGCCAGGACCTGACCGCGCTGAGCGACCGTGAACTGCGCGAGGTCCGCTCGAAGAAGATCAGCATGGTCTTCCAGCACTTCGCGCTCTTCCCGCACCGCAGCGTCCGCGAGAACGCCGCCTACGGCCTGGAGGTCCAGGGCGTGCCGAGCGGCGAACGCAAGAGGCGGGCGACCGAGGCGCTGGAACTGGTCGGGCTCGCCGGCTGGGAGAAGTCCTGGCCCGACGAGCTGTCCGGCGGCATGCAGCAGCGCGTGGGCCTCGCCCGGGCGCTCGCCACCGACGCCGACCTGCTCCTCATGGACGAGTCCTTCAGCGCGCTCGACCCGTTGATCCGGCGCGACATGCAGGACCAGCTGATCGAGCTCCAGAAGAAGCTCAAGAAGACCATCGTCTTCATCACCCACGACCTCAACGAGGCCATGCGCCTGGGCGACCGCATCGCCATGATGCGCGACGGCCGCATCGTCCAGATCGGCACCGGCGAGGACATCCTCGTCCGCCCCGCGAACGACTACGTCGCCTCCTTCACACAGGACGTCGACCGCTCCCGGGTGCTCACCGCGGCGTCCGTCATGGACACGGAGCTGCGCGGCGACGAGGCGGACTGCGGGTGCGAGACCGCCGGGCCCGACACGTCGTTCGGCGATCTGTGCGCGATCAGCGCCCGGCTCACGCACCCCGTCGCGGTCGTCGACAAGAAGGGCGAGCTGGTCGGCGTCGTCCCCCGGCGCCGGCTCATCGGCTTCCTGGGGGAGGAGCAGGGCGAACCCGTGCCCTGCGACACGCCTCGCGACAAGGTTGTCAAGGCGGTGAAGGCCGGTGCCTAGGATCCCCTTCGGCGACTGGGTCAACGACACGGTCGACTGGCTGCTCGACCACATGGGCTGGCTCTTCGACTTCCTCAAGACCGTCTTCCAGGGCTCGTACGACGGCATCAACGATGTCCTCCAGGCCCCGGAACCCCTCCTCCTCGCGGGCATCTTCGCCGTGATCGCGTTCTGGCTGCGCGGCGCCTGGGCCGGTGTCCTCACCTTCGCCGGATTCGCCTTCATCGACTCCCTCGAACTGTGGGAGAACGCGATGGAGACCCTGTCGCTCATCGTCGTGGCGACGGTGATCGCGCTCGTCGTCTCGGTGCCCGTGGGCATCTGGGCGGCGCGCTCCGACCGGGTCAGCGGGCTCGTGCGCCCGGTGCTCGACTTCATGCAGACGCTGCCCGCGATGGTCTACCTGATCCCGGCGCTCCTGTTCTTCGGCACCGGCGCCCCCGCGGGCCTGGTGGCGACCCTGGTCTTCGCGCTGGCCCCAGGCGTCCGTATGACGGAGCTGGGCATCCGCCAGGTCGACAAGGAACTGGTCGAGGCCGCCGACGCGTTCGGCACCACGCCCGGCAACACCCTGCTGCGCGTCCAGCTGCCGCTGGCGCTGCCCACGATCATGGCCGGTGTCAACCAGGTCATCATGCTGGGCCTCTCCATGGCCGCCATCGCGGGCATGGTCGGCACCGGCGGCCTCGGTGGCGACGTGAACGAGGCCATCGGCCAGCTGAACGTGGGCCTGGGCGCCGAGGCCGGAGTCGCCATCGTCATCCTGGCGATCTACCTGGACCGCATGACCAGCGCGCTGGGCACCCAGGTCTCGCCGCTCGGCCGCCGCGCCGCCGCCAAGCTGCGTGCCGCGCAGGGTCTGAAGATCTGGTCCTACTGCCCCCGGCCCGCCGTGGCGATGGTCGGCGTGGTCGTGCTCGCGCTGGTCGCCGGCGGCATGGGCGTCTTCGGCAGCACCGACGACGCGACCGCCACCGCGGGCGACACGAAGAACGTCGGCCAGGGCAAGAAGATCACCATCGGCTACATCCCCTGGGACGAGGGCGTCGCCTCCACCTTCCTCTGGAAGGAGATCCTGGAGGAGCGCGGCTTCGAGGTCGACACCAAGCAGATGGAGGCCGGCCCGATCTACACCTCGCTCGCCCAGGGCGACATCGACTTCCAGACGGACGCCTGGTTGCCGACCACCCACGAGCAGTACTGGAAGAAGTACGGCAAGCAGCTCGACGACCTGGGCTCCTGGTACGGCCCGACGTCCCTGGAGCTGAGCGTGCCCTCCTACATGAAGGGCGTCGACTCCCTGGAGGACCTCAAGGGCAAGGCGAGCGAGTTCGGCGGCAAGATCACCGGCATCGAGCCCGGCGCCGGGATGATGGGCATGCTCAAGAGCACGGTCCTCAAGGAGTACGGCCTCGACAAGGAGTACAAGGTCGTCGACAGCTCCACGCCCGCGATGCTGGCCGAGCTGAAGCGCGCGTACGCCAAGCAGGAGCCCGTCGTCGTCACGCTCTGGTCGCCGCACTGGGCGTACAGCGACTACAAGCTGAAGAAGCTCAAGGACCCGAAGGGCGCCTGGGGCAAGGGCGACGAAGTGCACACGGTCGCCCGCAAGGGCTTCGCCCAGGACAACCCGGCCGTCGGCGAGTGGCTCAAGAACTTCAAGATGACCGAGAAGCAGCTCACCGGCCTCGAATCGGAGATCAACAAGGCCGGCAAGGGCAAGCAGCCGGACGCCGTGCGTGCCTGGCTGAAGCAGAACCCGGGCGTCGTCGACAAGCTGGCCCCGGTCAAGAGCTCCAAGGCCGCCGCCGAGACGAAGCGCCCGGTGGACGTCGCCTGGTTCCCGTGGGACGAGGACATCGCGGTCACCTACCTGTGGAAGAACGTCCTGGCCCGGCGCGGCTACACGCTGAACCTCAAGCAGATGGACGTCGGCCCGGTCTACGCGGGCCTGGCCACCGGTGACATCGACCTCAACTTCGACGCCTGGCTGCCGTACGCCCAGGCGAACTACTGGGACAAGCACAAGAACAACCTCACGGACCTCGGCACCTGGTACCAGCCGACCTCCCTGGAAGTCTCCGTGCCCTCGTACGTGAAGGACGTCAAGTCCCTGGCCGACCTCAAGGGCAAGGCCGACACCTTCGGCGGCAGGATCATCGGCATCGAACCGGGCACCGGCGAGATGAACCTGCTCAAGACGAAGGTCCTGCCGGGCTACGGCCTCGACAAGGAGTACAACGTCGTCGACGGCTCCACGCCCGCGATGCTCGCCGAGCTGAAGCGCGCGTACGCCAAGAAGGAGCCGGTCGCCGTCACCCTGTGGTCCCCGCACTGGGCCTACAGCGAGTACGAGCTCACCAAGCTGGCGGACGAGAAGAAGCTGTTCGGTGAGGGCAACACGATCCGCACCATCTCCAGCAAGAAGTTCCCGGACCAGTATCCGCAGCTCACCAAGTGGATCAAGAACTTCAAGATGAGCGAGGACGAACTCGGCACCCTGGAGAGCGAGATCAAGGACCGCGGCCAGGGCAAGGAAGAGGAAGCCGTCGCGGCGTGGCTGAAGGAGCACCCGGAGATGGTGGAGCGGATGACTCCGCAGTAGGACCGCAGTAGGACCGCAGGAAATCCGCCTCCAGTGGTGGCCCATTTCCCATAATGGGCCACCACGCGCGCGTGACGGCGGACAGGTGGATACGAGGAGTGGGCCTCGCCGCAAGGACCCGGGTGGTTCCTGTGTGGCGAAGCCCACCTCTCGCCGCGTACCCGTGGGCGCCCGGTCGTTCGTACGCTCGACTCCGCCCCGTCGCCCGCTCCAGTGAGACCCCGCTGTCCGTGATCACGCACCCGAAGCTCCTCGCCGCCGTCCTGCTGACGCTCGCGGCCGCCCTGGTGGCGTTCCCCGGACTGCCGCACACGGACGCGAAACCCGCCTCCGCCGCCACCGGCCGCTTCGCCGACCTGGCCGGGGACGTACGCGAGGCCGACGGCCACCGGTACGCGGCGACGGACGACACGGGCCGCACCATGGACACCGCGGAGATCACACAGGCGCCCGACGGCAGGTATCTCGCCGTCTACCACACGACCCTGGCCGACGGCCGCTTCCACGCGGCCCTCGCCACCTCCACGGACCTGCGCACCTGGACCCGCCGCCAGGACTTCGGAGCCGGCAGCAGCCAGCCCTCGCTCGCCGCGGACGACAGGGGCGGCTATGTCCTCGCGTACGAGCGGGATCCGGCCAACCACATCGCCGTTCGCGGCTACCCGGACCTCGACGCGCTGCTCGCCGGCCGGGCCGCCCGCGCGTACGACGCGCCCCGCACCCTCTCTCGCTGCTCCGAGGGCACCCCGGACATCGTCTCCGCGCGCGGCGACACGGTCGAACTCACCGGCCACTACCGGGCCGAGTGCGACACGGACCGCCAACTGCGCGCCACCCTGACGGACTTCACGACCTGGCACGCCGAGCGCGATCAGCGGCTCGACCAGGCTCTCGAGGTCTGGGGAACCGCCGGCAACATAGGCGACCGCTCCCTCCTGGAGCTCGGCGGCGAGCGGCTGGTTCTCGTCGAAGGACAGCAGTGGCGGAACGAATTCGGAACCTGGCGTACCTATGCATACGACCCGGGCAGCGGCCGCGCCGACCGCCTGCTCCCGCGCACCCACGGCGGCAGCCGGGCCTTCGCCAACCCCTCGGCCGCTCTGGTCACCGACCCCGACGGGCGTCCGGCGCTCCTGGTCAGCCTGTTCATCCCGCGCGAGGGGTCGGCGCCGGGCGAGGCGGGCCAGTTGATCTACTGGCGTGAACTGTGACAGCGCGTCGCGCACACGGTGCGGCAATGTTTACAGCGATGTGACGGGCGCATGAAACGGTTTGCCGAACACCCGTAGGGTGCATTCAACACATCAGGAACCCGCGAGACATGGGCGCGTAGGGACACCGACCGCGCCGCCATCGAACCTCACGCACCGACGACGCACAGAGGGGAGCCGAAGCGATGGACGAAAGCAAAGAGACCCTTCGGGTGGGCGCGGCCGTCCGGCGGCGGCGCCGGGCACTGGAGCTCACCCTCGCTGTCGTCGCCGAGCGCAGCGGTCTGTCGGTGCCGTTCCTGAGCCAGGTCGAGAACGAGCGGGCACGGCCCAGCGTGCGCTCCCTGGAGCGTGTCGCCGACGCCCTCGGCACGACTCGCGTCGAACTCCTGGCCGCCGCCGATCCGGCGCGCAGCGTCGACGTCGTGCGCTCCGACGACTCCGAGTTCACCCACGAGCCCCGAGTGCGCCCCCTGGTGCGCGGTCACCACCAGCTGCACGCCGTCGAGTACACCGGAGACCACGACGCGGGCCGTGAGTTCCAGCTCCGCAACGACGAGTTGATGTACGTCGCCGACGGCACCGTCGAGGTCGAGGCGGAGGGCCGCGCGTACCGGCTGGGGCGCGGCGACACGCTGTATCTGACAGGTGGCGTACGGCACCGGTGGCGGGCCACCGAGGCGGATACGCGCGTGCTGGTCGTCGAGGTCGCGGACCACATCGAGGCCGTGGACGATCCGCGCCGGTGATCCGCCCGGCCGCGGCCGTGGGTGTGGGTGTAGCTGCGGGTACGGGTGCGTAGGATCCCGGCCATGAGGGTGGTGTCGCTGGTTCCGTCCCTTACCGAGGCCGTCGCCGTGTCCGCGCCGGGGGTCCTGGCCGGGGCGACCGACTGGTGCAGTCATCCGGCCGGTCTCGACGTCGTACGCGTCGGCGGCACCAAGAATCCGGACGTCGAGCGGATCGTCGGACTCGCCCCCGACCTGGTGATCGCCAACGAGGAGGAGAACCGGGCGCCCGACCTGACCGCCCTGCGGGAAGCGGGACTCGAAGTACTCGTCACCGAGGTGCGGGACGTGCCGCAGGCCTTTCGCGAGCTGGACCGGGTGGTCGGCGCGTGCGGGGTGCGGGGGCGGCCGCAGTGGCTGGACGAGGCCGAGGAAGCATGGCTGGACCCGCCTCGCCCCTCGCCCTCGATACGGCTGCGCGCGGCCGTGCCGATCTGGCGGCGGCCCTGGATGCTGCTCGGGCGGGACACCTTCGCCGGGGACGTGCTGGCGCGGCTGGGCGTCGACAACGCGTACGCGGCACACGCCGAACGCTATCCCCGCGTCCCGATCGACGAACTGCGCGCCGCCGACCTGGACTTGGTGGTGCTGCCCGACGAGCCGTACCGCTTCACCCGAGAGGACGGCCCCGAGGCGTTCCCGGCGACGATGCCGGTCGCCCTGGTCGGCGGACGCCATCTCACCTGGTACGGCCCGTCGTTGGCGCAGGCCCCGCGGGTGCTGGGCGAGGCGCTGCGAGCAGCCGTCCGCTGAGCAGGCCGCGGGCCGTGTGGACGGCGGCCACCGCCCAGGCCGCCAGGAGCAGGGCGTACAGGGCGACCGCGAGACCGTCGTAGACCACGAGCCCGGTGTGCCGTGCGAGCCCCTCGGCGCCCGTCACGCACGTGCCCACCGGGAAGGTGAACGCCCACCAGGTCATCGCGAAGCGCATGCCCCGGCGGCGGGCGCGCAGGACCATGGCGCCGGCGAGCGCCAGCCAGAGCATCGCGAACCCCATCACCGGTACGCCGTAGAGCACCGCCAGGACGCCGAAGCCCTGGTCGTACGGGGCGGGCAAGACACCCGGGGCGGCCACGGCGAACCTGTCGACGGCCGTCGTGGACTGACCGAGCGGCCCGAGGACCAGGAACAGCGTCGGGGTGAGCGCGAGGGGGAGCGGGGCGCCGCCCGTGACGAGGCGGGCGAAGATCAGGGGCAGCATCACCAGCGTGGCCAGCAGGCTGAGGCCGAACATCGCGAAGCAGGCGAGGAGCAGGGTCTGCCGGGCCTCGCCGGCCGGGAGGTGCGGTACGAGCGACGGGCCGAGCGCCGCGGAGACCATGGGGGCGACCAGGGGGAGCAGCCAGACGGGGGTCGCCTGGGCCGGCTCCGGGCGGTGGCGCACGATCATCAGGTACGGGACGACCACGGCCGCGGCCAGCCCGACCAGGGTCCCTGTCGTGAAGAGGGCCGCGTCCAGGACGACCGCCGCCCGGAGGCCGATCCAGTCCCGGCCGACGACGAGGGCGCCGCCGCCGACGGCCAGCAGGGCCATGGAGAGGCAGCCGTAGAACGGGGCCATGGCCGGGTCCAGGAGGTGGGCCCTGGCCTGGTTTCGGTGGTGGGTCCAGTGCACGGTCCGGGCAGCGAGCAGGGCCACGAGCGTCGCCAGCGCGAGCGCCCACACCGCCGTGCAGGCGGTCCGGACGCCCGGGATGTCCAGCGGGAGGCCGGCGCCCGCCGTGGCCACGATCGCCGTGCCCATCACCGAGGCGTACCAGTTGGGGCCGAGGTGACGGACGCCTTCGGCGCGAACGCGGACGACGGCGGCGGCGCGGGGGGCCTGGAGGGCGTGGGCTGCGGTGAGCATGACTTCACGGTCGTGGCTGGGCCGGGGGCCCGCCAGGGAGCGTTGGTCTATGGGGGCATAAGCTGGATTTATGAGTGTGAGTGACGGGACGACTGACGGGGCTGACGACCAGGGGATTCATGAGGCGGCGTCGGCGTCGGTGTCGACGGGGTCGGGGAAAGGGCTGGCTCATCGGGTGCCCGAGTTGGGGGCGCTGGAGTTGCTCCTTGCCGTGGCGCGGCTCGGGAGTCTGGGGCGGGCGGCTCGGGAGGTCGGGATCACGCAGCCCGCGGCCAGCAGCCGGATTCGGTCGATGGAACGGCAGCTGGGGGTCGCTCTGGTGGACCGGTCGCCTCGGGGGTCGCGGCTCACCGATGCGGGGGCGCTGGTGACGGACTGGGCGCGGCGGGTCGTGGAGGCGGCGGAGGCGTTCGATGCGGGGGCGCAGGCGTTGCGGGATCGTCGCGACTCCCGGCTTCGGGTCGCGGCGAGTATGACCATCGCCGAGTATCTGCTGCCCGGGTGGCTGATCGCGCTGCGCGCGCAGCGTCCGGACACGGCGGTGTCGCTGCTGGCGGGCAACTCGACGGTGGTGGCCGAGCGGGTGCTCGGTGGTGAGGCGGATCTCGGTTTCGTGGAGGGGGTGTCCGTGCCGGCCGGGCTCGACTCCGTGGTCATCGCGCGTGACCGGCTGATCGTGGTGACCGCGCCCGGGCATCGGTGGGCGCGGCGGCGGCGGGCGCTGGAGGGGGGTGAGCTGGCGAGTACGCCGCTGATTCTGCGGGAGGAGGGGTCTGGTACTCGGCAGGTGCTGGACGCTGCGCTCGGGGGGTTGGCTCGGCCGTTGATCGAGCTTTCCTCGACGACTGCGGTGAAGGCGTCCGCGGCGTCTGGGGCGGGGCCGGCTGTTCTGAGTGAGCTGGCTCTCGGGGAGGAGCTCTCGGCTCGGCGGCTGGTGGAGATTCCGCTGGAGGGTGTTCATTTGAGCCGTGAGTTGCGGGCGGTGTGGCCTACGGGGCATCGGCCTACGGGGCCTGCGCGAGATTTGTTGACGCTGACTCGGTTCTAGCTTCGGTTGTTTGTCTGCGGGTTCGGTGGGGGCTGGTCGCGCAGTTCCTCGCGCCCCTGGGTGTGTGGGTGGTGGGGTCGGTGCCGCGACGGGGTATCCGATCGCCGCTCTGGGATATTCGGTCATGGCAGGTTGCCGCGGCGATCGGACACCCCGACACGACCCCTCACGCCGGAGAGCCGACAGCGGCTGAGTGGGGCCTGCGCTGCAGACCCCGACCCCGCCTCACGGCCGTTGGCCGATGTCTTTTCGCCTTTAGGGGCGCGGGGAACTGCGCACCCAGCCCCCACCGCCCCGCAGTGTCCAAACAATCCCAAGCCACCCCAGTCTTTTAGGGGCGCGGGGAACGGCGCGACAAGCCCCCACCCACCCGCACCCAACGCCCTGTCCAAGCCACCCCTTCGAGGTCGGGGGTCTGGGGGCGGAGCCTCCAGTTTCGGGAAGGGGTGGGGTTGGGGGAAAGGAACCGCCACAAAATGTGGTGGCGCCGCGCCGTACCGCCAGCGCACGATGCAGGGCATGACCACCACAGCCCCGCCGGCGACAGGCGTCCGTACGCCGTGGGAAGGCCTTCCCAGGGCGGTGCGCGACGCCGTCGCGGAGGTGATCGGCGCGCCGGTTGTGGAGGCGGTCACACAGACCGGCGGGTTCTCGCCGGGCGTGGCCGCCCGGGTGACGACCGCCACGGGCCGACGCGCGTTCGTCAAGGCGGTGAGCGCCGAGACGAACCCGCACAGCCCCGGCCTGCACCGACGCGAGGCGAGAAACGCCGCCGCGCTACCGGCCGAAGTCCCCGCACCGAGGCTCCTCGGGACGTACGACGACGGGAACTGGGTCGCGCTGGTCTTCGAGGACGTCGAAGGGCGTCAGCCTCGTGTCCCCTGGGAGAGGGGCGAGTTGGGGCGTGTGCTGGGCGCGGTGGCGGAGCTCAGCCGCGTGCTCACCCCGTCCCCGGTGGACGTCCCGCCCGTCGCGGAGCAACTCGCGGGCGAGTTCCTTGGCTGGCGGAGGATGCTCGACGCCGGCGACAGGGGGGAGGGCCTCGACCCCTGGACCGTACGCAACCTGCCCAGGCTCGCCGAACTGGCGGCGCCCTGGGGCGAGTTCGCCTCGGGCGATACCCTGGCCCACGGTGACCTCCGCGCGGACAACATCCTGCTCACGGACTCGCCCGCACGCGTCCTCTTCGTGGACTGGCCGCACGCCCAGCTCGCCGCCCCGTGGTTCGACCTCCTGGTGATGCTGCCGTGCGTCCGTGCCCAGGGTGGCCCCGACCCCGAAGTGCTGTTCACCACCCACCCGTTGGGCCGGGACGCGGACCCGGACGGCGTGACGTCCGCCCTGGCGGCTCTCGCGGGCTACTTCGTCCGGCACTCGCGGCAACCGTCGCCGCCGGGCCTGTCGACCCTCAGGGCCTTCCAGCGGGCGCAGGGTGAGGCCGCTCTCGCCTGGCTCAGGAAGCGGCTCGGACCAGGGCCTGCATGACACGCAGGTCCTCGCCCATCTCGGGGTGCCACTGCACGCCCAACGCCCAGCCGGGTCCGGGGAGTTCGATCGCCTCGACCGTGCCGTCCGCCGCGTATGCCGAAGGTGTGAGGTCCGAGCCGAGGCGGTCCATCGCCTGGTGGTGGTAGGTCGGTACCGATGTCTCCTCCGGGACGAGTCCGGCGTACAGGGAGCCCGGTACCGGCTTCACCGGGTGCCGTCCGAAAACCCCCACGGCCTCGACATGGCTGTCGATGTGCTGCACGAGCGTCCCGCCGAGTGCCACGTTCAGGAGCTGCATCCCGCGGCAGATGCCGAGGAGCGGCGTGCCGGAGGCCAACGCGGCGTCGATCAGGGCGAGTTCCCAGGCGTCGCGTTCGGGTGCCTCCGGGCCCGTGCGGGGGTCGCGTGCGGCGCAGTACCGGGACGGCTCCACGTCGGGGCCGCCCGCGATCACCAGGCCGTCGAGCCGGGCGACGGTCTCGGCGGCGTACGTGGGGTCGTCGGGCGGCAGCATCGCGGCCAGGCCGCCCGCCGCCTGCACGAGTCTCGGGTAGCCGGCGGGCAGCAGGGCAGCCTCCAGCTCCCACACGCCCCAGCGCGCGGACTCCAGGTACGTACTGACTCCGATCAGCGGCCTGCCGCTCACCATGAACTCCTTCTGCCGACTCAGTTGCGTTCCAACTCTGCCTCGGCCGCCGCCAGTGCCGCGAACTCCTCCTCCGGCGCCTTCGCCACCAGGTGCTTGCGGCTGTAGAGGCCGAAGTACGCGACCGCGACCACGTAGACCCCGAGCGCGATGAACGCCGCCGTCACGTCCACCAGGAACGTCGCCACCAGTGCGGAGCACGCCAGCACCAGCGCCACCGAGGACGTCAGTACACCGCCCGGCGTACGGTACGGCCGCTCAAGGCCCGGCTCGCGGCGGCGCAGCACGATGTGCGAGAGCGACATGAGCGCGTACGAGATGGTGGCGCCGAAGACCGCCACGTTCAGCATGCGCGCGCCGTCGCCCGTCGCCGCGGCCAGCCCGAAGCCGATCGCGCCCGGCACCAGCAGGCCCAGGTACGGGGCTTTGCGGCTGCTCGTCAGGGACAGGAAGCGGGGCAGGTAGCCGGCCCGGGAGAGGGCGAAGAGCTGGCGCGAGCCCGCGTAGATGAGCGAGAAGAACGAGGCCACCAGGCCCGCGAGACCCGCGTAGTTGACGAGTCGGCTCAGTGTCGTCGCCTCGCCGTCCGGCTGGAGCGCCTCCACGAGCGGGTTGCCCGCCTCCTGGATCGCGGCCGAGCCGCGCGACCCGGCGGCGGCGAAGAAGGTGAGCAGCGCCAGGACCACCAGGATGCCCATCGACCAGCGGATCGCCCTCGGCAGCGTACGGGCGGGGTCCTTGGTCTCCTCGGCCGCGAGCGGCACGCCCTCGACTCCGAGGAAGAACCACATGCCGAACGGGAAGGCGGCCCAGATGCCCAGCAGACCCATGGGAAGCCAGGAGCTGGAGCCGAAGGCACTCGCGTCCACCGGGATGTCGTCGAGGTTCGACGTGTCGAAGTCGGGGAGCGCGCCGACCGCGAACACCAGCAGCGCGATCACCGCGATCCCCGTGACGACGAAGCTGAAGCGCAGCGCCTCGCCGACGCCCCACAGGTGGATGCCGATGAAGATCACGAAACAGGCCAGGTACACCGGCCAGCCGGAGGTGAGCCCGAACAGGCCGAGCGACTCGACGTAGTCGCCGATGAAGATCGAGATGGCGGCGGGCGCGAGGACGTACTCGATGAGGATCGCGGTGCCGGTCAGGAAGCCGCCCAAGGGGCCGAGCGCCCGGCGTGCGAAGCCGTAGCCGCCGCCCGCCGTCGGCAGGACGGAGGACAGCTCGGCGAGCGCGAAGACCATGCACGTGTACATCAGGCCCATCAGGACCATGGCGATCCCGAGGCCGCCGAAGCCGCCCTCGGCGAGTCCGAAGTTCCAGCCGGAGAAGTCGCCGGAGACGACGTACGCGACGCCGAGGCCGGTCAGCAGCAGCCAGCCGGCGCTGCCTCGGCGCAGGGTCCTGCGGTCCAGATAGTCGTCCCCCTCCTGGGCGGCGGGGGGCTTGGTTGATTCGACGGACATGGACGACTCCCCACAGGCGGCGGATGCGCGGGCGGAAGCGGCCCGGGGCACCTGGAGGGCTCCCGGTGGCGCAGCGAAAAGCAATGGAACGGAGCCATACCTTTGCGGGCCGGATGGCCAGAAAGCAATACCCGCGCGTTACGCGACCATTAATCATTTCCAGCGTCGCGGAGCCGCGCGGTGCCGCACGGCTTCCGAGGCGCCCGGGTGCGGCGGCGCGTCAGGTGAGGAAGCCGCGCAGCAGTGCGGCCGTCCCCGCGCAGTGCTCGCGCATCATCGCCCGAGCCCCGTCGGCGTCCCCGTCGAGCACGGCCTCCACCAGGGCCGTGTGCTGGTGCTGCGAGTGCTCCAGGTTCCGGACGAGCAGCGGAATGCAGTCCAGGAGATCGTTGACGGTCGCCCGTACGGCCGCGTACTGGGCGCTCAGTGTCGGGGAGCCGCACAGTTCGGCGAGAGTGAGGTGCAGCATCGTGTCCAGGCGCCGGTAGTCGGCGAGCGGCGCGTCGCGGGTGCGCGCGAGGGCGTCCCGCAGTCGTCGTGCCTGCTCGTCATCGAGGCCGTGCTGGGCGCACAGCCCGGCCGCGCCCGTCTCCAGCACCTCGCGGAAGCGCAGGACGTCCTCGACGTCGACCTTCTCGATGCGGCGGCGCAGTTCGTCCTCGCCGTGCGTCTCGGTCTTCGGGAGCACGAACGTGCCGCCGTACCGCCCGCGCCGGGACTCGACCAGGCCCTGGTCCTGCAGGACTTTCAGCACCTCGCGCAGCGTGACGCGGCTGATGCCCAGCCGGTCGGCCAACTCCCGCTCCGACGGCAGCCGTTCGCCTCCCGGAACCAGGCCGAGCCGGACGATCTGAAGAATCTGCTCCAGGGCCTCCTCGAAGCCGTTGCCCGCCCGCACCGGCCGCAGCACCGGCGTCAGCCGGTCGTCCACCTGCGGAGCCCGCGGGTCCGCGTCGGCCTGCGGCATCTGGTTGCACCCCCTTCCCAAGCAATGGTTCTGGGACATACCTTATGGCTCTCGGCTGACCCAAGGAGGCCTTTCCCGTGGCAGACCGCACACCACCCCTCAGCGTCGAGGAGCTGCACGCCCTGGTCGCGAGCGGCGAGATCGACACGGTAGTCCTGGCCTTCCCCGACATGCAGGGGCGGCTCCAGGGCAAGCGGTTCGCCGCACGCTTCTTCCTCGACGAGGTCCTGCACCACGGTACGGAGGGCTGCAACTACCTGCTCGCGGTCGACACCGAGATGAACACGGTCGACGGGTACGAGATGTCCAGCTGGGAGCGGGGGTACGGCGACTTCGCCATGCATCCGGATCTCAGCACGCTGCGCCGGGTCCCGTGGAACGCCGGCACGGCCATGCTCGTCGCCGACCTCGCCTGGGACAACGGCTCGCCCGTCGTCGCCGCACCCCGGCAGATCCTCCGCCGCCAGCTGGAGCGGCTCGCCGAGCACGGCTTCACCGCCCAGGTGGGGACCGAGCTGGAGTTCATCGTCTTCAAGGACACGTACGAGCAGGCCTGGGACGCGAACTATCGCGCTCTCACGCCGGTCAACCAGTACAACATCGACTACTCGGTGCTCGGGACCGGGCGTATCGAGCCCCTGCTCCGGCGCATCCGCAACGACATGACCGGTGCCGGTCTGATCGTCGAGTCCGCCAAGGGCGAGTGCAATCCCGGGCAGCACGAGATCGTCTTCAAGTACGACGAGGCCCTGGTCACCTGCGACCAGCACGCCATCTACAAGACCGGTGCCAAGGAGATCGCCGCCCAGGAGGGCGTCTCGCTCACCTTCATGGCGAAGTACAACGAGCGCGAGGGCAACTCCTGCCACATCCACCTCTCGCTCACGGACAAGGACGGTACGAACGTCATGGCCGGGGCCGGTCCCGGTGGCATGTCGGACGTCATGCGGCACTTCCTCGCCGGGCAGCTCCTCGCGCTCCGGGACTTCTCCCTGCTGTACGCGCCCAACATCAACTCGTACAAGAGGTTCCAGCCGGGGTCGTTCGCGCCGACCGCCGTCGCCTGGGGGTACGACAACCGCACCTGCGCGCTCCGGGTGGTCGGCCACGGCCGCTCGATGCGCTTCGAGAACCGGCTGCCCGGCGGTGACGTCAACCCGCACCTGGCCGTCGCCGGTCTGGTCGCGGCCGGGCTGTACGGGATCGAGCAGAAGCTGGAGCTGCCGGAGGCGTGCACGGGGAACGCGTACACCGCGGGATACGAGCAGGTCCCCACCACCCTGCGTGAAGCCGCCGAGCTCTGGGAGAACAGTCCCATCGCCAAGGCCGCCTTCGGGGACGAGGTGGTCGCGCACTACCGCAACATGGCGCGCGTCGAGCTGGCCGCCTTCGACGCCGCGGTGACCGACTGGGAGCTCCGCCGCTCCTTCGAACGCATGTGAGGGGTTCTTCGTTGTCGCAGTCCCAGTCGCTGTCGGATGGGTACGAACTCCAGGTACTCAATCCGGCCACCGAAGAGGTCGTCGCCACCGTTCCCGGTGCCACCGCGGCGGATGTGGATGCCGCTGTTGTGCGGGCCGGCAAGGCGCAGGCCAGGTGGGCCGCTCTCGCGCCGGGTGAGCGTGCCCGGCTGCTCCGCCGGTTCGCCGTCGTCGTCGACGAGCATCTGGAGGAGCTCGCCCTGCTGGAGGTCCGCGAGGCCGGGCACACCATCGGCAACGCCCGCTGGGAGGCGGGCAACGTCCGTGATCTGCTCGACTACGCGGCCGGGGGAGTGGAGCGGCTGACCGGGCGGCAGATTCCGGTCGCGGGTGGTCTTGACGTCACGATCCTCGAACCCCTCGGGGTCGTGGGGGTGATCGCGCCGTGGAACTTCCCGATGCCGATCGCCGCGTGGGGTACGGCTCCGGCACTCGCGGCCGGTAACGCGGTCATCCTGAAGCCCGCCGAGACGACCCCGCTGACGGCTCTGCGGCTGGCCGAACTCGCCCTGGAGGCCGGTCTTCCGGAGTATCTGTTCCAGGTGCTGCCGGGTGCGGGGGCTGTGGCCGGTAATGCGCTCGTCGAGCATTCCGGGGTCGCGAAGATCGTCTTCACGGGGTCAACGGCCGTGGGCAAACAGGTGTTGGCGAAGGGGTCGGCGCTCCTCAAGCCCGTCACCCTCGAACTCGGCGGCAAGAGCCCCAACATCGTCTTCGCCGACGCCGACATCGAGGCCGCCGCGGCCGCCACCCCCATGTCCTTCCTCGACAACGCGGGCCAGGACTGCTGCGCCCGCACCCGCATCCTCGTCCAGCGCTCGGCGTACGACCGCTTCCTCGAACTCCTCGCCCCGGCGATCGAGTCCGTCGTCGTCGGTGACCCGGCCGACGAGAAGACCGGGATGGGTCCGCTGATCTCCAGGCCCCAGCTGGAGCGCGTTCGGACGTACGTCACCGAGGCCACCGACAGTACGGAGGGCATCCGGGGCAACGCTCCCGAAGGCCCCGGCTTCTGGTTCCCGCCCACCGTCCTGACCGGAATCGAGCCCCACGCGCGCGTGGCCGTCGAGGAGGTCTTCGGGCCGGTCGCCGTGGTCCTCCCCTTCGAGGACGAGGCCGACGCGATCCGCCTCGCCAACGCCACCGAGTACGGGCTGTCCGGTTCCATCTGGACCCGGGACGTGGGGCGTGCGCTGCGCGTCTCGGGTGCCGTCCGGGCCGGGAACCTGTCCGTCAACTCCCACTCCAGCGTCCGCTACTGGACCCCCTTCGGCGGCTACAAGCAGTCGGGGCTCGGCCGCGAACTCGGCCCGGACGCACTCACCGCCTTCACCGAGACCAAGAACGTCTTCATCAGCACGGAGGGCCCCGCACAGTGACCCAGTCCCAGCCTCAGTCTCAGCCGCAGGAGAACATCTGCCGTCGGCTCGTCGGCCGCACCGCCGTCATCACCGGCGCCGGCAGCGGCATCGGCCTCGCCACCGCGCGCCGGCTCGCCTCCGAGGGCGCCCACGTCGTCTGCGGAGACGTCGACGAGACCCGCGGCAAGGTCGCCGCCGAGGAGATCGGCGGGATCTTCGTCAAGGTGGACGTCACCGACCCCGAGCAGGTGGAGGGCCTCTTCAAGACGGCGTACGACACCTACGGCTCGGTCGACATCGCCTTCAACAACGCGGGCATCTCACCGCCCGACGACGACTCGATCCTGGAGACGGGCCTGGAGGCCTGGAAGCGGGTCCAGGAGGTCAACCTCACGTCTGTGTACCTGTGCTGCAAGGCCGCGATCCCGTACATGCGACGCCAGGGCAAGGGTTCGATCATCAACACCGCGTCGTTCGTGGCACGGATGGGCGCGGCGACCTCGCAGATCTCGTACACGGCCTCCAAGGGCGGTGTGCTGGCCATGTCCCGTGAGCTGGGCGTGCAGTTCGCGCGGGAAGGCATCCGGGTCAACGCCCTCTGCCCCGGCCCGGTGAACACCCCGCTCCTCCAGGAACTGTTCGCCAAGGACCCGGAGCGGGCCGCGCGCCGGCTCGTACACATCCCCGTCGGGCGGTTCGCGGAGGCCGAGGAGATCGCCGCGGCGGTCGCGTTCCTGGCCAGCGACGACTCCTCGTTCGTGAACGCCACCGACTTCCTGGTGGACGGCGGGATCGCGGGGGCGTACGTCACACCCGTCTAGGCCGCCTCGGCCAGGACACCCCTTCCGGTCTCGTCCTAGAGTGCCGGGATGAGCATGACGCCTCCGCCCGGCTGGTACCCGGACCCCTCGGCCCCGCACACAGAGCGCTGGTGGGACGGGACCGCCTGGACCGAGCACCGGCGTACGCCCGAGGTGCCGCAACAACCGCCGCAACAACCCTTTACGCAGCCGCAGTTCGCCCCGGCTCCGGCCGGCGGCGGCTCCGGCCGCGCGAAGGTGATCGCCCTCACCACCGCGGCCACCGTCCTGGTCGCCGCGATCGTCACGGGCGCCTTCGTCCTGAACCGGGACGACGGCGACCCGGCGGCGAAGACCGACCCGGCGCCCACGTCGTCCGCGCCCACCAGCACTGCCCCGACCGCGCCGCCGGCCTCGCCCGCGGAGTCCACCTCCGAGCCGTCGGCCGACGACCCGTCCGTCGTCGTGGACGAGCTCAACGGCATCACCCTGCCGCTCCTCGACGGCTGGGCCCGGCCCAAGTACGTCGCTGAGGACGACGTCGTGATGACCACGCCCGGCACCTACGACTGCCCGGGCGACAGCGGCCTCTGCCGCCACGGCAAGGTCATCTCGCGCACGGTCACCGCGAACGACGAGAAGTCCCCCGAGGCCCTCGCGAAGAGCGACATCTCCGACGCGGCGGACCTGGCGTACGACCGGGACAGCCTCGACCGCCGCCCGTACAACGGCATCACGTCCCACAAGCTCGTCAAGCAGGGACCGGTCGCGGTCGCCGGACGCACCGGGTACTTCGTGCGCTGGCAGGTCAGGACCGAGGCGGGGCCCGGGGGTTACGTCCAGTCGCTGGCGTTCCCGTCCAGCGTCGGCTCGGAGGCACCGGTCATGGTGCGGTTCGTCTTCGACGCGGGTGAGGACGGGCCGCCGCTCGCCGACATGGACCGGATCACCAAGGGCATCCGGCCGGTGGGCGACGAGGGCACGGGCGGCGGAGTGGGCAGCAGCATCGGGCCCACGTCCTAGCGGACCGAGGGCCCGAAAGCCTGCCGCTGCGGGAAGGTGTGGGCTACAGGAAGTCGTGGGCTACAGGAAGGTGTGCCCTTCCCCTCGGTACGTCGGGACCGTCGCCGTCACGGTCTCGCCCTCCACGAGGTGCAGCACCTCGAACCGCTCGCACAGCTCCCCGGCCTTGGCGTGCCGGAACCACACCTTGTCGCCGATCAGCAGATCGTCGGCGGGCGAGCCGAGCAGCGGCGTCTGCACCTCGCCGGCCCCCTCCTGGACGTCGTACCGCAGCCCCTCGGGGAGGTACGGCACGGGCGACCGGTCGGGGCCCGCGGCACCCGACGCCGGGTAGCCGCCGCCGAGGACGGTCACGACACCCACGCCCGGCCTGCGCACGACGGGCTGCGCGAAGAGCGCGGCCGGACGCCCGCTGAACGACGTGTAGTTGTCGAAGAGGCGCGGCTGGTACAGCCCCGACCCGGCCGCGATCTCGGTCACGGAGTCCTCGGCCGCGGTGTGCTGGACGCTGCCCGTGCCGCCGCCGTTGACGAACTCCAGGTCCGGCGCCACGGCCCGTACCGCACGGACCACGTCCGCACGGCGCTGGGCCAGCTCCTTGCGCGCGGTGGCCTGCATCAGCCGGATCGCCCGCGACCGCAGCGGCCGCCCTCGCAGCGCGTCCCCGACGCCCGCGATGTGACCCTCGTACGCCATGATCCCGACGAGCCGGAAACCGGGCCGGCGGGCCACCGTACGTGCCATCTCGGCGAGTTGGGCCGGGGAGTGCAGCGGCGAACGGAGGGCGCCGATCCTGACCCGGCCGCCGAGCAGCTTCAGCGAGGTGTCCAACTCCAGGCAGACGCGCACCACTTCGCGTCCGCCGTCGCGGGCCTCGTCGATCAGCTTCAGCTGCGCCGGGTCGTCGACCATCACGGTCACGGCGGCCGCGAGCTTGGGGTCGGCGGTCAGTTCCGCGTACGCCTTCCGGTCGGCGGACGGGTAGGCGAGCAGCACGTCGTCGAACCCGGAGCGGGCCAGCCACAGCGATTCGGCGAGCGTGTAGGACATGATCCCGGCGAAACCGTCCCGGGCGAGGACGCGTTCGAGCAGCGTCCGGCAGCGTACGGACTTGCTGGCGACCCGTACGGGTTTGCCGGCCGCCCTCCGTACGAGGTCCGCCGCGTTGGCGTCGAAGGCCTCCAGGTCCACGATCGCGACGGGTGCGTCCAGGTGAGCGGTGGCCCGGTCGTAGCGGGCTCGGTCTGCGGCACGGGCTGTCATGGGCGAAGCCTGCCAGACCTGATTACCGCAGGGTAGGGGGACGTTCCGGGCAGATGCCCCGGGCCTGCCGACTGGTTCCCACTCGCACAGCGTCAACCCGTAGAGTGACGCGCACGCAAGCAGGGACGGTCCCGGAGGGTTCCTTCGGCGGGCCGGTCGCCCGGGGTCGAGGAAACGGGGGGTGCATGAGCACGGAAGCGCGCCGCGCCTCCATCCCTCCACGCCCGCCGATGCCTCCCGGTTCGGCGCCTGAGCCGTCTTCGGCGCAGGCGTCCGCCGCGGCGGAGCGAGGGCCCTCCGAGGACCCGGCGGATACGGGCGAGTTGTCGGGACCCGACGGCGAGACCGCCGCCGAGCGGGCCGAGGGCGCGGAATCTTTGCTGGAGCGTGGCTCGGGAGATTCTCGTGGCTTTGAGGGCTCCAGCGGCTCTGAGGGTGCTGAGGGCTCCGGGAGTGCTGCGAGTACTTCACGGAGAAGCGCCGGCGCGGGCGGGCTGCCCGGGCGCGACAACGACCGTGCCCCTGAGAGGACAGACTCCGACTCCGACTCCGACTCCGACACCGCGGGGCCGCTGCCGAGGCGCGACGCCGACAGCGCGTGGTTCAGACGCGGCATCGCCGGGTCCCGGCCGGGACCCGGCGCCGCGAGCGCACCGCCCCGTCCGCGAGCGTCCGACGGCTCCGGCCCCAGGGAGACGGCCCCGGGCGCTCCGCCGGCGCCCCGCTTCCCGAACCTCCGCCCGACCGGCGACCAGAGACAGGCTCCGGACATGCCGCCTCCTCCGGCCGCTTCGGCACGTTTTCCGGACACACCACCGCCCGTGAGCGGCACCGAGCCGCGGGCGAAGGCAACGACTGTCCCCCCACGCCCCGGCACCGAGCCGAGGACGACCGTTCCGCCACGTCCGGCGACCGCGCCGCGTACCCCGGTGCGGAACCCCGCGGATACCGGCGCCCCGCCCCGCCCCCCGGCCGGGCCGGGGATGCGTACGAGGAGCGCCGAGCCGGCGGGCACCCCGCCGCGTCCGGCGACCGCGTCGCGTACCCCGGTGCGGAGCCCCGCGGATACCAGCGCCCCGCCCCGCCCCCCGGCCGGGCCGGGGATGCGTACGAGGAGCGCCGAGCCGGCGGGCACCCCGCCGCGTCCGGCGACCGCGTCGCGTACC